>JAOPYW010000147.1 GCA_025964405.1 Thermoleophilia bacterium
ACTCCGTAAAGGAGATGGTGGAGATGATCACCACCATGCGCGCCTACGAGAGCTCGCAGCGCACGATCACCGCGATCGACGGCACGCTCGACAAGGCCGTCAACAGCGTCGGCACGCTCGGCTATTAGCCAGCCTGCGGTACCCGGGCGCGCTCCCACACGCGCACCACGCGACGCCTGCGGCGTCAGCTCCCACGCACCCTCGACGACGCCCTGCGTTCGGGCAGCACCTGATCAAGACGCGCGCGCCCGTGTACGTACGTGTGACGTGTCAGCGGCTCAGTTGAACTTGAGGAGCTGGAGCACGTTCTGCGACTGCAGGTTGGCCTGGGCCAGCATCGCGGTGGAGGACTGCTGCAGGATCTGCTGCCGGGTCATGACGGTGACCTCGGCAGCGATGTCGGTATCGCGGATGCGCGACTCGGCAGACATGAGGTTCTCCTGGTAGTTCTGGTTCGCCGCAAGTGCATGCTCGAGGCGGTTCTGCATGGCGCCGATCTCCGCGCGCAGGGTGGCGATGTTCTGGGAGTCACCGTCGAGGCCGGTGATGTCGGCGTCGAGCCACGGCAGCGCGAAGAAGCTGACAGGTCGCACCGGGTTCGCCGCACCGAACATGTCGGAGAGGCTGACCGTCATCGTGTCGCCGGCGTTGGCACCGACCTGCAGGGTGACGACGGCGCCGGGTGCGGCGAGGAGCGTGATGCCGTTGAAGTTGGCATTCGCGGCGATGCGGCCGACCTCGTCGCTCAGCGAGCCGAGCTCGAGGATGATGGCGTCCTTCTGGGCGAAGTCGAGCACACCGTTGTTGAACTGCACGGCCAAGGTGCGGGCCCGGAGGAGGATGGTGCTGACTTCCTGGAGCGCGCCCTCCATCGTGGCCAGCATGCTCATGCCGTCCTGGATGTTGCGGTTGGCCTGGGCGATGCCGCGGATCTGGCCCCGCATCTTCTCGGAGATGCCGAGGCCGGCGGCATCATCGGCGGCGCTGTTGATGCGGAGGCCGGAAGACAGGCGCTGCATCGAGACCGACAGACGATTCGTCGCAGACGCGAGGTTGCGATGCGTGATCGCTGCCTCCACGTTATGTGCGATTCGAAGGGTCATGTCGTCCGTGACTGCGAGGCGAGAACGTCGTGTCCAAGCCGTTTTCCGTGTAGTTCCGTCCATGCTTTCCGTGCACGGACGGGCCCTTCCTTGTCAGGCAGGCCCGGATTCATCGGCTTTTTGCAGGGATAGCTTGATAGGTAATCTGCAATGAACGGCGTGCGAATGCGGGATTTCCCGCAACGGCGCACATACGTTGGAATCAGCGCCATCGAGCCTCGTATTTTGGTTCGAAAGCGCGTTGCAATCGATGCAGATTTTCGGACGTTGTCGGAAGACCCGTCGGTTCGCGGTCGTTTTGATGTCAGTGGCGGTCGCTGCGATGGAACCGACGGGAGCTCACGGTGCGGCCGGACGTGTCAGTGACGTCGTCCCTCTGCGTGCGCGCGCGTACGGGTGCGCGCAGCGCGCGTCCGTCGCGGAGTGACTGTCGCAGTGCCGGGGCGGAGCCGACGGTTTGCGTGCCTGGGTTCGCACCGGCCGTGTTTGCATGTCGTTCGATTCGATAGGGGCTGGCTCAAGGAAGCGCACGCACAGGACGTTATTCACCACGACGACGCTGAAGGTGTCGTTGCCAGGATGAGGATCGACCACTGCAACACGGAATGGACTGCCTTCACGGCAGGGTTCCCGTGCTTCCCGACTGACTGAGGGAAGCACACGAACACGGTCAGCCCTTCTCCCGGTGTAGATGCGCCACACATGGCAGCTGCATCCCGCAGTCGTCACGGAGAAGGAGCAGTAGTCCAATGATGGACTCGCTTTACACAGCAGCGACCGGCATGTCCGCGATGCAGCAGAACGTGGACGTGATCGCGAACAACCTCGCGAACGTCAACACGACTGGCTTCAAGGCGAACCGGCTCGCGTTCGAGGACCTGCTCTACCAGCAGATCGGCGATCGCCAGGCAGCCCGACAGGGCGCCCAGGCGGGCATGGGCGTGGCCACGCAGGGCACGAGCATCGCCTTCACGCAGGGCGACCTCAAGGAAGATGCGTCTCCGACCAGCATGGCCATCCAGGGGCAGGGCTTCTTCCAGGTCGCGATGCCGGATGGCTCCGTGGCCTACACCCGCGATGGCTCCTTCAAGCAGGATGCCAACGGGCAGCTCGTGACGAGCACCGGCTACCAGCTCGAGCCGCCGATCGGTATCCCGATGGAAGCCGACCCGGGTTCGCTGACGATCGCCCGCGATGGTCTCGTCACCGTGACGATCAATGGCGACCTGAGCATCTGTGGCCAGATCGAACTCGCCAACTTCGCGAACCCCGGCGGCCTTGCCGCACTCGGCTCCAACACCTTCGCCGCGACCGTCAACAGCGGCGACCCCGTGATCTCCAACCCGAGCCTCGGCAACGCCGGCACGGTGGAGCAGGGGCAGCTCGAAGGCTCCAACGTCCAGGTGATGACCGAGATGGTCGACATGATCAACGCCCAGCGTGCGTTCGAGTCGGTCTCCAAGGTCATCTCCACCAGCGATGAGATGCTCAGCATCGCCAACCAGATGCGCCGCTGATAGATGTCGTCCATCAACCCCTCAGCCAGCGGACTTGATACCTCGAAGACCGTCTTCCCGACGGAACTCGGTATCAAGACGCCCGAGCAGAAGCAGGTCTACGCGTCGGCGCTCGAGTTCGAGCGCTACTTCGTGCAGCAGCTGCTCAAGCCGATGCAGGATGCCGGCAAGATGCTCGGTGGCGAGGAAGAGGAAGGCGCCGCGGGCATGAGCGGATACTCCGACATGGCCCAGGACCAGATGACGCAGGCCGTGCTCGACGGTGGCGGCCTCGGTATCGCCAGCACGATGTACACGCAGATGGCGACCGCCGCCGGCATCGCCACGACGCCCGTCGCGACGGCGCCGACCGCTGCGACCACTGCTGCGGCAGCGACGAAGACGGGTGCAGCATGACGCGCATCCGCACGATCGCCCACGAGCTCTGCATGAACCTCGAGGAGCAGGTACGCGTCTGGCGCCGGCTGCTCGACCTCTCCAATGCGCAGCTCGCCGCGCTGCAGGTGCAGGACGTGCACTCGGTGCACGCGATCCTGCAGGAGATCGAAGTCACGATGCTCGAGCGATCGCGCACCGAGATTCGCCGCGGGATGCTCCTGGAGCAGGCCGCACTCGAACTCGGGCTCGCCGCCAGTGAGATCACGCGCTCGGTGCTCGAGCAGCACAGCGATGCGCCACTCGCCCTGGCCCTGGGACGCTCGGCCGAGGAGTTGCGCGTGCTCGTCGGCGAGCTCGACGCGGTCGTCGCCCGTAACCGGGCAATGCTCGAACAGGAGCTCGAGATCATCGAAGTGCTCGTGCGCGGCGCCACCGAGGATCGCTCGGTGAAGCAGACGTACGGCAAGACCGGAAGCCAGACGGACCGCCCGCGGCTTCGACTGTTGGACGCACAGGTCTAGGGGAGGGGAGGCACCATGCACAAGAGCACATTTCTCGGCTTGAACACAGCGCTGCGCGGCATGCTCGCCCAGCAGGCCTCGTTGGACGTCACCGGTCAGAACATCTCCAACCTCAGCACGAAGGGCTACACGCGCCAGCGCGCCGAGCTCTCGACGACCCAGCCGTGGTCGAGCCCGTCGTTCATGTCGCAGACCACGCCCGGCCAGCTCGGCACCGGCGTCGAGGTGCTGCGCCTCGAGCGCCTGCGAGACAAGTACATCGATGACAGCCTCCGTGGCGGCCTGGGTCGCCAGGCGAGCGACCAGACGACGGTGGACCAGCTCACGCAGGTCGAGACCGCGTTCGCCGAACCCGGCGACAACGGCATCTCCAAGCTGCTCTCGAACTACTTCACCAAGGCCAGCGCGCTGTCGACCGCGACCGCGGCCGACCAGCCCGGCGCCCGCCAGGCGTTCGCCGAGGCCGCCGACGCCCTCGCCGCCGGGTTCCGCCAGCTCGACACCGACCTGACGAACATCCAGCAGCAGAGCAACACCCGCCTCAACGACGACGTCACGACGATCAACTCGATCACGACGAACATCGCGGCGCTCAACGCCGAGATCAAGAAGGCCACCGACCACGGTCAGCAGCCGAACGACCTGCTCGACCGGCGCGACCTGCTCATGGACAAGCTGAGCCAGCTCGTCAACTTCACCTCGACCGAGCTGCCGACGGGCGAGGTCACCATCACGATGGGCACGACCACGCCCATCGCGCTGGTCGATCCGGCGATCGCCGGCGGTGCCACCGCGATCACGCGCACCGACCTCGACACGGGCTTCTCCAACGGCGACATCACGAGCGGCAGCGTCTTCGCCGACGAGCAGCTGTGGGATCCGGCCGGCGCCGCCGGTAGCGCGGGCACCGGCACGATCGACACCTTGCGCGGACGTCTCGACACGCTGGTCAACACCATCGTGACTGCGACCAACACCCAGAGCGCCGCAGGCTTCGACCTGAACGGCAATCCTGGTGGCAACATCTTCCTGGCGGCAGGCGTCACGGCCGCGACCTTCGGGCTCGACCCGGCGAACAACATCCGCACCAATCCGAACCTGGTCGCAGCGGCGAGCAGCTGGAACGGTGCGGGTGAACCCGGCAACGGCGCGAACATGGCTGCCATCGCCTACACGATGCGTGCTGCAGCCCAGGCGGGCCTCGGTGGATCCACGATCGAGGCCTTCTACAGCCAGACCGTCACCGGCCTGGGTGCCATGGCAGCGACCGCGTCGACCAACCTCGCCAACTCCGACGTGCTCGTCGACATGGGCACCGCCCGTCGCGACTCGGTCTCGGGCGTCTCGCTCGACGAGGAGATGACGAACATGCTCAAGTTCCAGCACGCCTACAACGCCTCGGCGCGCGTGCTCACCACGATGGACGACGCGATCGACACCATCATCAACCGCATGGGACGGGTGGGTCTGTAATGGCGATCCGCATCACACAGAACCAGACGACGCTCGGCTTCGCCGGCAACCTGCAGTCGATCTACGCGCAGATGGCCAAGAGCCAGCAGCAGATCGCCGATGGTCGCGCGATCACCAAGCCCAGCGACGATCCGTTCGGCACCGGCCAGGTCATCGACTACGACGCCCAGCTCGCCGACGTGAAGCAGTTCCAGACCAACGTCACCAACGCGACGGGCGTGCTCGGCTCCGCCGACTCCGCGCTCGACACGATGACCTCCGCGCTGCAGAAGATCAAGACGCTCGCCGTGCAGGCCGAGAACGGCACGCCGAGCGCGCAGGACCTCAACAACATCGCGATCGAGATGGGCCAGCTCAAGGAGGTCGTGCGCGACGGGCTCAACGCCCAGCACGGCGGGCAGTACATCTTCGGTGGCACGTCCACCAAGGCTGCGCCCTTCCCGGCGCCTGCGAACACCTACATGGGCACGACCAACCCGCTGCAGAGCCGCGTGACGGCGACGCAGACGGTCCAGGTCAGCGTCCCCGGCGACACGGTCGCCGGCATCTCGCCCACGAACGTGCTCGACGACATCGACGCGCTGATCACTGCCGTCCAGTCGGGCAACTCGGCGACGATGAACACGGCTGCTTCCGCCGTGTACTCCGACACCGACCGCGTGATCGACATTCGCGCACAGCTGGGTGCCACCGCGTCGCGGCTCGAAGCCACGCAGACGCGGCTCGAGGCCCAGGAGGAGCGTCTCATGGACGCCCGCAGCAAGGTTGCCGAGGTCGACTCCGCACAGGCGTTCCTCGACATGAGCAAACAACAGACGATGTACCAGGCCGCCCTCGCGTCCGGTACCAAGATCATGTCTACGACGATTCTCGACTACATCCGCTAGCAGCTCGTCAGCACAACACCGCGATTCGACCCCTCATAGCCACCACGAACGATGGACTCAACCATGAGCGATCTCAACTCCCACAACGACAACGACCTCCTCGTCATCGAGAGCACCCGCTTCGGTACGATCGAGGTACCGGATGCCATCCGCCTGAACTTCCCCCAGGGCATGATCGGCTTCCCGGAACACACCGAGTACGTGCTGCTCAAGCAGCGCCCCGATTCGGTCTTCATGTGGCTGCATTCCACCTCCGATGCCGCACTCGCATTCCCCGTCGTGCTCCCGTGGGCGTTCTGCTGGGAGTACGAGGTCAAGCTCGGTGACGAGGACCTCGAGGCCATCGGCGTCGACAACGCGTCGCAGCTCTCGATCATGTGCGTCGTGAACGTCGGCAGCGACGTCCGCAAGGGCACCATCAACCTCTTCTCGCCGATCGTGATCAACAACGAGACGCGCCTCGCAAAGCAGGTCATCAACACGGCCGACGGCTACTCCACCCGCGACCCGCTGTTCACGGCAGCCGCGCAGGGCACCCCGGTGGCCATGCACGAGGCCGAGAGCCCGAACGTCGTGGTGCTGCAGGCGGCCTGAGTCCCCGCCACGCAGCGCGGGGGCGACACCTGAGATTGCACGTCCCTCCATCGCTCGTACCGCACGACCGGGGCGTCGAGCCCACCCACTCGACGCGCCACCACCGAATGTCGAGACCACCCACTCGCGATTCGGAGATCCACCATCCCGACCAGGGGCCCGGCACCGCCTACCAGCGATGTCGGGCCCCTGGTGTATGCGCGGCCGGCTTCGGGCAGCACGAGCCCATGCCGACTTCCGCCGACACCGGCCTCACCCATCTCGCCATCGTGCCCGTCTACGTGACCGACTAGGAGCGGTCGCTCGAGTTCTATCGCGACGCCCTGGGCTTCGTGGTGCACACCGACGCGTCGTTCGGTGACCAGCGCTGGATCGAGGTCGCGCCCGAGGGTGCCGCGACGCGGCTGTCGATCATGCGTGTCACGGACGTACCGTTCGAGGCGCAGGTCGCGCTCGGTCCGGCGTTCGCATTCGCCACGACCGATGCCGCGGCGAGCCACGCGGCGCTCGTCACCCGCGGCGTGACGGTGACGTCGGAGCCGCAGGCCGAACCGTGGGGAACCTGGTTCGGCTTCGACGATCCCGACGGCAACTCCTTCGTCGTGTCGGAATCCCGCTCGTGAGTGGCGACGACGCCTCGGCGGTCGTGGTGGCGCTCGACCACGTGCAGGTGTGTTGCCCGCCCGGTGGCGAGGACGCAGCGCGTGCGTTCTGGAACGGCCTGCTCGGTCTCCCGGAGGTCGTGAAGCCCGCCGGCATGGATGATCCGCGGGGTTGCTGGTTCCGCATGGGAGCGGTGGGGCTGCACGTCGGCATCCTCGATCCCTTCACGCCGGCGCGCAAGGCGCACCCGGCCCTGCGCATCAGCGACGTGGCCGCCCTGGAAGGGCTCGTGCGCCGGCTGGAGGCGGCGGGTCACCCGGTCACGTGGTCGAAGGTGCCGATCGCGGAGGCGCGGTGCAAGGTCGACGACCCGTTCGGCAACCTCGTGGAGCTGCTGGTCGGCACCACCGGCTGAGGCGGCCGATCAGGGAGTGTCGCGCTTGGCGACATACTTCTTCACGGCGTCGTCGCGGTAGGCCACGAAGGTGCGTCCGAACACGAAGGCGGGGATCGCCGTCGTCATCGCGGTGGTCGATGTCGTGACGCGCTTGGCAGCGAAGGCGTAGTACCGACCATCCGTGCCCTGCAACACGATCCAGCGATCGTCGTCCGTCGGCGACGTAGCCGCTGCGCGGGCGACGCGTGCCGATTCGACTGCGCGATCGAGTCGCTCGAATCCACCGCGTGAGCTCGTGATCAGGCGACCGACCTGGATGATGCCACCCAGGGCCGTGGTGCCGTCTGCGAGCGTGGCCGAGTTGGTTACGAAGGTCTTGTTCTGCACCGAGTTGGGGCTGAATGTCGTCCGCTCTGTCGGGAGCTTCGCCAACAGGCTCGGGGCGAGCGTCGTCGGCAGGCTGGCCTTCACGGTCGCCGGCTTCGACGGCCGCACGGATTCGATTGCGGCGACTGCGTCATTGGCAGCTGCAGCGCTCACCGTCGCACCACGAGACGCGACGGAGTTGGCTCCGCCCGCGGTGGTGAACTTGCCGTCCTTGACCGCGGGCTGCCCGCCGTTCATCCTCTTCGTCGTCACGAGGACGGGTATGTCTGAAGCGGTTGCCTTATCGTAATTTGGATCGTTGGATCGAACCTTGTGCGTGATCTTGAGCTTGATGTTGGCCCCCGTTCGGCCGCCAGTCTTCGCATCCCATCCGACGCGAATGAGGCGCGGCTTTGACCAGTTCTTCTTGGTGAAGACCACCTTCTTTTGGCGGCGCTTGTCCATGCCCAAGGTCTTCATCCCCTTGGGCATCTGAACGAACACGAGAACATCGGCGCTGGGCGGGGCCACGAGACGAATCTCATACGTTCCGTAGAAGCCTTGGCGGGTGACCCAGACCGGGACCTTGGCCAAGGGGTACGGCCGGGTCAGCACGCGGTTGTCGTCATCGAGGATACGCACGTGCAGCGGCGGCCAGTTACCCGAGTAGGTCGGGTCGGCACTCGTGCTCCGCACGGCGAGGTCGGTGAAGCTGGTGAACTCGAGCACCTTGTCGTTCACGGCGCAGATCCAGACCTGCTGCGTGACGTTCCAGTTGACAGGCGTGAAGGTGACGCCGCGCTGGTCGCGCGGACCGGCCTGCTTGTCACCGAGCACGGTGATGGTGACGTCCTTGAGCGGCTGCGCCGTCAGCGTGACGTTGACGTAGTCGCAGACACCCGGGTCGCCCTCGGTGACGGTCAGGTCCTCGTTGTCGTTCGTGATGAGCACGCCCGCCGTGTCGTTGTCGGCGATCGTGGCAGTGACCTTCGTGCCCTCGATGCCGTCGTAGAACGGGTCGAGGCTGGTGAAGAAGCTGCGGATGGTGCCGCTGTGCGGGCCTTCGACCTTGGGGTCGTCGACCGCGCTCACGGTGACCGTCTGGAACGTGTCCCAGTTCGTCGAGTCGAAGGAGAGCGTCTTCGGCTGCGTCGTGACCTGGTCGTCCGACTGGATGAGCACGGTGACGACGCTCGTCGGCGCGGAGGAGAGCTTCACCCGGTAGGTGTCGGTGAGGCCGTCCTCGCTCAGCACCGTGGAGCCGTTGCTCTCCTCGATGACGATGCCCGGGAGGTCGTTGTCGTCGATCTTGGCGACCACGTCGGGAACCTCGAGCGCGTTCGTGATGCCGGCCGTGTTGTAGGCGTTGTCGGTCACGCTCGTCACGGTGGTGACGATGCGACCGTCGTGCGGCGACTTCTCCGCGAAGCGATCGTCGACGGCCTCGACCTGCACGGTCACCGGCGCGCTCCAGTTGGCGGGCGTGAACGTGAGGGTCATCACGTTCGAGGTGCCGCCGCCGAGGTAGAGCTGCTTGTCGCCGGTCAGCGTGACCGTCACGGTGCCGGCCGGCATCGAATTGAGCACGACGCTGTAGGCATCGGTCGTGCCGCCTTCTGCGAGCGTGAGGCGCGTCTTGGAGAGGCGCACGCCCGCCGTCTCGTTGTCGGTGATGCGCACGTCGACGTCGTCGAGCGGGAACCCGTCGTAGAGCGGGTCGCCACTGACCGCGACCTGCTTGAGGAAGCCGTGGTGCGTGCCCTCCGCGATGAAATCGTCGATCGCCTTGACCGTCACGGTCTTGGGGACGTTCCAGTTGGTCGGCGTGAAGGTGAGGGTGCCGGGCGTGACGAGACCGATCTGCGCATCAGGCGTGAGCTGGATGACCACGTTCGAGGTCGGCTGCGACGTGAGCACGATCTTGTAGTCGGCGTTCGTGCCGCCCTCCGACGCGGCTTCCGGGATGCTGGCGTCGACGAGGATGCCGGCGGTGTCGTTGTCGTCGACGATGACCTGGAACGGGGCGATGGTCAGTGCCTGGTAGGCGGCGTCGCTGCTCGTGATCGTGGTGTTGATGAGGTCGGTCAGGCCGTCGATCTCGTCGATCGCATCGTCGACCGCGCTCACGGTGATGACCTGCGGGTCATTCCAGTTGGCCGGCGTGAAGGTCATCGTGGTGATCGACGTCTTGGCCTGGCCGGTCGTCACGGCGAACACCAGCGTCACGTCGGCGACCGGCGTGGTGTCGAGCTTGATGTTGAACATCTTGCCGGCGACGCCCTCCTTGACCAGGAACGGGCCCATGTCGCTGATGACGAACTTCGCGATGTCGTTGTCGTGCACGTCCGCGGCGACCGTCGTGACGGTGCGGTTGGCGTAGTTCGGGTCACTGCTCGCGGTGGAGAAGCCGATCGTCGAGAGCTCCGGATCCGGTACTTCCGCGAAGGTGTCGTTCTTGGCGCGCACCGTGATGTCCTGGACGATGTTCCAGTTGGCAGGGGTGAAGGTGATGTCGCCGTTCGGGAACTCGGTGTCGACGCCGCTGCCGATCGTGCCCGGAAGCGCCGACGGCGAGATGACGACGTTGGACGTCGGCTGTGAGGTGAGCACGACGTGGATGACGTCGGTTCCGCCGCCCTCCGTCACGTCGAGGTGCGGGTTCGGCGCGGACGTATCGGGCGTCACGAGTACGCCCGGGGTGTCGTTGTCGATGATCTGGAAGGTCTCGTCGGCGATGGTCGCGGCGGCGTACAGCGGATCCGCGGCGGAGACCGACATCTTGAGCACGCCTGCGTGCGGCGATGCCTCGGCCACGAAGTCGTCGATCGCAGCGAAGGTCACGACCTGGGGCACGTTCCAGTTGAGTGCCGAGAACGTGAGCGTGCCGACGTTGGGCACCGTCGTGATCTGGGGGTCGGTGGTGAGCGGCGTCAGCGTGATCGTGACGGTTCCGACCGGGATGGTGTTGAGCGTGAAGCTCAGGTCGTCGGTCGCGCCGCCCTCGACGAGGTTGTTGGCGCCG
>JAOPYW010000340.1 GCA_025964405.1 Thermoleophilia bacterium
TGTCGCCGAACAGGAACATGAGGGTCGCCACGTCGTGCACGCCCAGCGACCAGAGCGCGTTCTCGTCGCGCCGGAACTGCCCGAGGAAGAGCCGGTTCGAGTAGGCGTAGAGCACGTCGCCCAGCTCCCCCGACTCGATCAGGTCGCGCATCTTGAGCACGGCCGGGTGATACTCGAGCAGGTGGCCGACCATGAGGCGCAGGTCGCGCGCGTCGGCCGCCTCGCACAGCTCGAGCGCATGCGCCGCGGTGAGCGCGATCGGCTTCTCGATGAAGGTGTGCTTGCCGGCCTCGAGCGCCATCAGCCCGAGCTTGTGGTGCGTCGGCACCGGGCTCGCGATCACGATCGCGTCGAGCGTGTCGTCGGCGAGCACCTGCTCGTAGTCGGTCGTGAAGGTGACGTCGGGGAAACCCGCGCGGTGCTTGTCGTGCAGCTTCGTGTCGAGGTCGCACAGGTAGCGCAGCTCGGCGTTCGGCGACCCGAACAGGTTGCGCGCGAGGTTCGGACCCCAGTAGCCGAGGCCGACGAGGCCCACGGAGATCTTCGAGTTGGCGTCAGCCATGGTGTGTCCTTCGATTCAGGTTCGGGGGATCGGTGCGCGCAGCCGGGGGCTGGCGGGTCAGAGCTTCCAGAGCGTGTCGCTCTTGGGGGTGCCGGCGTAGACGTTGCGGAAGTCGACGGTCAGCGGGCACGCCGCGAGGATGTGCGCCCAGTCGATGCCCGAGTGGTCGGTGAGCACCATCACGGCGTCGGCCCGCGCGAGCTCGGCGTCGGTCAGGTCGACTGACACGTTGGCCGGCGCCGCGGGCGGGGTCACGCCGTGGCCGCCCTCGATCTCCGGCACGAACGGGTCGTGGTAGACGACGTCGGCGCCGGCCTTCTGCAGCAGCTCGAGGATCTTGATCGCCGAGCTCTCGCGGTAGTCGGCGATGTCCTTCTTGTAGGCGACGCCGAGCACCAGCACGCGCGCGCCACGCAGCGCCTTGGAGTGCGCGTCGAGCGCCTGGCGCACGAGCCTGACGCAGTGGTAGGGCATGTTCGAGTTGATCTTGCCGGCGAGCTCGATGAACTCGGTGGAGAAGTCGTACTCGCGCGCCTTCCACGACAGGTAGAACGGGTCGATCGGGATGCAGTGTCCGCCCAGGCCCGGCCCCGGGAGGAACTTCATGTAGCCGAACGGCTTGGTCGCCGCGGCGTTGATGACTTCCCACACGTCGATGTCCATGCGCTCGCAGAGCATCGCCAGCTCATTCACGAGCGCGATGTTGACGTTGCGGAAGATGTTCTCGAAGAGCTTCTCGAGTTCGGCCGTCTCGGGCGCCGACACGGGGTGGATGGTGTCGACGGCCCGCGCGTAGAGCGCCACGGCCTTCTCGGTGCAGGCCGGCGTCATGCCGCCCACGACCTTCGGCGTATTCTTGGTGTTCCACGTCGTGTTGCCCGGGTCGACGCGCTCGGGCGAGTACGCGAGGTGGAAGTCGACCCCCACCACGCGCGCCGGCCGGCCGGCCTCCTCGTCGGCGGCCTCGAGGATCGGCGTGAGGATCTCGCGGGTGGTGCCCGGCCACGTGGTCGATTCCAGCACGACGAGCTGGCCCGGCTGCAGGTGGGGAGCGATGGAGCGCGTCGCGGCCTCGACCATGGTCAGGTCGGGTTCGCGATTGCGGTTGAGCGGCGTCGGCACGGCGATGATCACCGCGTCGGCGCGCGCGATCGCCGAGAAGTCGGTCGTGGCGAGGAACCGACCGGCGTCGACGTGCGTGGCGACGAGCTCCGAGGGGATGTCCTCGATCCAGCTCGTGCCGTTGCGGGTCAGCACCGGCTTCGACGGATCGACGTCGACCCCGAGCACCGTCGCGCCGCCGTCGGCGAACGTCATCGCGAGCGGCAGGCCCACGTAGCCGAGGCCCACGATCGCGACCTCCGGACGGAAGGTCTCCGGGAGGGCGTCGTCGGGAATCTGGTGCGGAGCTGAAGTCGCAGTCATCGTTCGCGAATCCTACCGTACGCGCGGGAATTCCAGTCATCGCGCCCCTCCCACCGGCCGGCCCTGCAACAACCCGGCCACCGGCTCCGAGAGAAGGGCAGGGCAGTCACCACCTGCCTCATTGCACCAGCCACGTAGCAGCGCCGCGGGGGACTCCCGGCGCCCAGACCCAGGGGACACCATGACTTCCACCATTTCCGGCGGCCTGCCGTCGAACGACGCCACCGCGCTCGCCGCCCGACTCGACAGCCTCGCGACGATGGCCCAGGTCGCCAGCAACCAGGTGCACGTCGACTACCTGAGCGACCCGACCAAGGTCGCCCGTGACCTGCAGTTCGGCGGCAGCCGCGCCAACCAGGTCGCCTCGCGGCTCCAAGGGATGCTCCCCGAGATCCACGCGAGCGGCGCCGGCGACGACGGCGTGATGCTCGCCCAACGCGCGATCGACCAGCTCACGGGCGGCGTCGATGCGCTGCGGGAGGGCATCGCCTTCCCCGACGACGTGCTGCGATCGACGCCGGTCGCGCTGCTCGACGAGCACGCACCCAAGGTGGCCCAGACGCTCTTCGGCGACGCGGCCAAGGGCCTGCACGGGCTCGCCGACCTCGCCGGCGTGGTCGGCATGACCGACGACGCCTTCCAGTCGGCGGTGCAGGTGCTCGGCAAGCTGCACTAGCGATGCGGGTAGGGAGGCTGCATGCAGCTGGTCCCCTACCTCCTCGTGGCCGTGGCGCTCGTCGCCCTCGTCGCCTTCCGTGCGCGGCGCCCCCGTGTCGATCACGTCGCCGTGCAACTCGAGGGCGCAGGGCTCACGCGTGCGACGCCCGACGCACGCACCTGGAGCCTCGTGCGCGGCGGTCAGCGCCTGACGGTCAGCGCACCTGACCGGGCCCTGCTGGTCACCGTCGACTGGACCCTGGCCTCGGCGCCCGACGACGAACTGCGCTACACCCAGCAGTTCGTCGTGGTGGAGGGGCTTCCCCAGCCGCAGCTCGCGCCGCGCGACGATGCGACACGCGTGGCGGCCGAGGCGGTCACCGCCGCCGGCCGCGCCTTCGATGGCGCGCTCACCGTGTCGCTCGGACCCGAGACCATCTCCACGCTCGCGATGGAGTTCCAGCCCCAGCGCATCGCCGAGCGTGCGCTCGCCCTCGCCCGCACGACCGAACCCCTGCTCGCCGGCGTGGTCGATGCCTACCGCATGCACCCGCACCTCCCGCTGCTGACCCGCACTGCCGCGCTCGCCGCCTTCGGCGAGGCCCTCACCGCCAGCCTCCCCGACCTGCACCGCGTGCCCGCTACGCAGGTGCCGCCGTCGCTCGACGACTCCCTGCCGCTCGAGCGCTGGCAGGCCCGCTTCGGTGACCAGGTGCTCTCGGTCGACTGCTCGGGGGAGCGCGACGCGGCCCAGCTGACCTGGACCCGGGGCGACACCCCCACCGACGCGCTCGACGACGACTACCTCACCGCGTGGGAGCTCGACGACGACGGGCGGTTCGCGCTCGACGACGCGAG
>JAOPYW010000358.1 GCA_025964405.1 Thermoleophilia bacterium
TGGTCCGCTGTACAACGCCCGCGGTGAGGTGCTCGGCATCGTGCAGCAGATCGCCGGCACGTCGAAGACGAGCTCGGGCGTGGCCTTCGCCATCCCGGCCACGATCGTGCAGCGCACGATCCGCCTCTCGGCGACCAACCGCGACATTCCCTATGCCTGGACCGGCCTGAAGTCACGTGACCTCACCCCGCAGCTCGCGAAGTCGCAGGGCATCGGCACCACGCAGGGAGCACTCGTGCAGGACGCGGCGGGACCCGCCCAGCAGGCCGGCATCTCGGTCGGCTCCCCGACCAACTACCTCGGCGAGGAGGTGTTCGTCGGCGATGTCGTGACCAACCTGGCCGGCCAGCCGATCGCGTCGTCGGAAGACCTGCGGCGCGTGTCAGGCCTGCTGGTGGCCGGAGAGACCGTCTCGATGACGGTCATGCGCGGCACCAGCGCGCGCACCGTGCAGCTCACGCCCACGCAGGCACAGTTCGCGCCGGGCTGACCTGCGGCGCGCGGAACATCCGGCCACGCACGAGGTACGGGCGGGACGGGTATCGCGACTCCGGTAGCGTTTGGGGGCTGGGGTCGGTAGCATTTCAACACGCTCTCCCCAGCGCTCCCTGACGTCAGCTGTTCGAACGACCTGCGGCCACTCCGACGGCCCGTTCGTTTTGACCGATACGTTCGCGGGAAGGGAGTGCGATGGACGCCGTACGGCGCGTGATCCGCCCCGGATCGCCGCAGCCTCGGCCCCGACGCAACGAAAGTGGTGCCTAGCGTGATGACGACGACAGAAGCGATCTCGACGGACACGGTTCGTCTCGAGATTCCGCCGAAGCCCCAGTTCGTGTCGCTGTGCCGTCTGGCACTGACCGCGATCTGCCGTGAGCATCGATTCTCCGACGATGACATCGCCGACCTCAAGCTCGCGATCACCGAGGCGTGTTCCAACTCGATCCGCCACGCCTACGTCGACGAGGAGCATGAGGCCTCGAAGGTCTACGTGAGCTACGAGATGCAGGACGACCGCCTCGAAGTGGTCGTGCGCGACCACGGCAAGGGCTTCGAGTACGAGGGCGCGAACACCGACGACCTCCCCGAGGGCGGCCTCGGCATCTCGATCATCCGCGCCGTGTGCGACGAGTTCGAAGTGCTGACCGGCAACGGCGAGGTCGGTGCGGCCCTGCGCCTGGTCAAGGTGCGCAGCATCGCGGAGAACGCGGCCTGACCTGACGCCGTTTCGACTGCTCCTGCGCGGGTAGGTCGAACCCATGGCTCCACGTCGTCACCGCCTCCTGGTCGCATCGAATCGCGGCCCCGTCACCTTCACCGAGGGTGACGACGGCGAGTTCACGGCGAAGCGTGGTGGTGGTGGTCTCGTGACCGCCCTCTCGGCGCTCGCACAGCTCCACGAAGTCACCTGGGTCTCGCACGCGCTCGGTGACGGTGACGTGGCGATGCGCGACGCTGCAGGCGACGTGGCCTTCGAGGAGGAGGCCCGGGGCGGCGGCACGTACCGCCTGCGCATCGTGGGGCAGCCCGACCGCACCTACGACGGCTACTACCTCGAGATCGCGAACCCGCTGCTGTGGTTCATCCAGCATCGCCTGTTCGGGTTCGGATGGCATCCTTCGATCACGCGCTCGACGCACGCCGCCTGGCGCAGCTACCGCCGCATCAACGAGCGCTTCGCCGACGCGCTCGACGAGGAGCTCGTCGCCGCTGACGGTCGCGACGGCGAGAACCCGTTCGTCATGGTGCACGACTACCACCTCTTCCTCGTGCCGGGCATGCTGCGCGAACGCTCGCGCGCGGCGGGGCGACCGCACCCGGTGATCCAGTTCTTCCTCCACATCCCGTGGCCCGATCCGGGCGCGTGGCGCGCCCTCCCGCGTGCGTGGATCAAGGAGGTGTGCGTGAGCTTGCTTGCCTGCGAGATCCTCGGGTTCCAGACCACGGCCGACGCCGACGCCTTCCAGCGCACCGTGCGCCACTTCCTGGGCGCGACCGTCGACCTGCGCACCGGTACCGTGCGCTACCTCGGCAAGGTGACGCGCGTGCGCACCTACCCGATCTCGGTGGCGGTCGACGAATTCGAGGAGCACGCGCAGAGCCGCAGCGTGCAGCGCCTGCGCGAACGCATCGCCGCCATGCGGCCGCCCGGCGAGGACGGTCGCCTCATCGTACGCGTCGACCGCACCGATCCCTCCAAGAACATCGTGCGCGGGTTCGAGGCGTATCGGCTCCTGCTCACCGAGCACCCCGAGCTGCACGGCAACGTGGCGATGTTCTGCCAGCTCGACCCGTCGCGCCAGGACATCGCCGAGTACGTCGACTACCTCGCGCAGGTGAAGGCCGCCGCGAAGGCGCTCAACCAGCGGTTCGGCACCGAGGACTGGACGCCGGTGCACGTCAACCTCGACTCCAACTTCCAGGCCGGCGTGGCGGCCTACCTCGAATACGACGTGCTCTTCGTGAACCCCGTGGCCGACGGCATGAACCTCGTGTCGAAGGAGGGGCCGCTCATCAACGAGCGGGACGGCGTGGTCGTGCTGAGTGACCAGGCGGGCTCGTTCAACGAGCTCGGTCCCTACGTCATCCCGGCGAACCCGTTCGACATCACGCAGCAGGCGGAAGCGCTGCTCGAGGCCCTGCGCATGGGAGCGCCGGAGCGCGCCGAGCGAGCGGGCGCCCTCCGCGACCAGGTGCGCGCGCGGGACGTCACCCGGTGGATGGACTCCCAGCTCGACGACATCGAGGCCGTGCTCGCCGACGGCTCCTCAGCGGTGCTCGGCGACACGGCGAGCGCGCCGTGAGCGGCTTTCGCGGCGGCCCGTGGGGCGACGCGGAAGCCGAGGGCCTCACGGCAGCCGACGAGGAGGGAGCGCGCGGGCCGCGTCGCGGATTCGAAGTCTCCCCGCGGGCCGGCGTCGTGGGCGCGGCGCTGCTCGCCGCGGGTTGCCTCGTGCTCGGCGCGACGCGGCTCGACGCCGCCGCCCTCGGCACGTC
>JAOPYW010000008.1 GCA_025964405.1 Thermoleophilia bacterium
GGCAGGCGCCACCGGCGAGCGTGGCGAGGCGGCGCTGCAGGCGCCAGGTGCCGATGCCCGATCCGGCGTCGGTGCCGACGACGAACGGAACCGGGTTCGTGGGGGTGTTGACCCAGTGCTCGACGACGTTGACGGCGCCGCCGACGGGCGGAACGAGGTCGGCGGGCGGGCCGTCGTCGTCGGTGATCGCGAAGAGCACGTCGGCGACAGGCGCGCCGCTCCAGCCCGCGTCGGCGCTCGTGACGGTGAAGGCGAGCGTGCCGGTGTGCGGCGAGATCTCGCCGACCGCGTCGTCGACCGCGTCGATGGTGATCGTCTGCGGCACGTTCCAGTCGAGCGCCGTGAAGGTGAGCGTCGACTGGTCGACGAGCAGCTGCGAATCAGGCGAGGTGACGGCGATCGTGACGTCGGCCGTCGGCTGCGACGCGAGCACGACGTCGGCGGTGGTGGAGCTGCCACCCTCCGCGAGCGTGAAGGCGTTCGCCGCGACCGTGATGCCGACCACGTCGTTGTCGCTGATGTCAGCCGACACGTCGGCGATCGCGATACCGCCGTAGAACGCGTCGGCGCTCGCCGCGACCAGGGCGATCGAGCCGGCGTGCGGTGAGGCCTCCACGATCGAGTCGTCCACGGCGTCGACGGTGGCCACCTGCGGCACGTTCCAGTTGGCAGGCGTGAAGGTGAAGGCGGTCGTCGAGGTGGCGAGCTGCGCGTCGGGCGTGAAGGCGATCGTCACGGTGCCCGTCGGTTCCGACGTGAGCTGCGCCGAGAACGAGCCGTTGACGCCCCCCTCGGTGACCGCGAGCGACGCGCCCGGCGTGACCGTGACGCCGGCGGTGTCGTCGTCGACCACGCTTGCGCTGACCGGTGCCGCCAGCAGGCCCGTGTAGATCGGGTCTGGGCTGGTGACCGTCGGCGTGATCGCGCCCGTGTGCGCACCTTCGGAGACGAAGTCATCGACGGCGGCGACCGTGACCGTCTGCGCGACGTTCCAGTTCGCAGTCGTGAACGTGAGTGTCGCGGGCGTCGTCGTGACCTGTGCGTCGCTGCCGAGCGCCACGGTCACCGGCGCGGTCGGCTGCGAGCCCAGGCGGTAGACGAAGGTGTCGGTGGCCCCGCCCTCGGCGACCGTCACGGAGGTGGACGAACCGAGGTCGTCGAGGCCCGGAGCGTCGTTGTCGGTGACGGCGACGGCCACTGCGGTGATGCTGAGCCCGGCGTAGTCGGTGTCGGAGCTCGTGGCCGTGAAGCCCACCGACGCCGCGTGGGGCGAGGCCTCGGCGACCGCGTCGTCGACGGCGGTCACGGTGATGGTCTGCGGCGTCGCCCAGTTCGCCGGGGTGAAGGTGATCGCGGCGGGAGCGGTGGTCAGCTGCGCGCCGGCCGCGAGCGTGATCGTCACGTTCGCGGTCGGAGCCGACGTCAGCACGCTGGTGAAGGCCGCGCTCCCGCCACCCTCGGTCACGGCGACGCTCGCCGGCGCGTTCGTCACGCCGAAGCCGCTCGCGGGCGTGATGACCTCACCGGCGGCGTAGACGACGAAAACGTTGCCGACCCGGTCGGTCTGGGCGAGCCGGTACTGGTAGCAGGTGCCCGGCGCCGTGGTGGTGTCGTGCGCCGGTGACACGGGGTTCGCGGCGAGCACGTCGGTCCAGGTGCCGTAACTGCCGCACGCCGGCCCGACGCGCGGCGCCTGGCGGCGCTGCAGCTGGTGGCTGCCCATGCCCGACCCGGCGTCGCTGCCGAGCGTGTGGGTGAGGGTGACGTCGGTCGTGCCCCAGGCCGCGGCGACGGTGCCACCGGTCGGTGCGAGGGCGTCGTTGGTGACGGTGAAGGAGCTGGTCGCGGTGTTGCCGGTCGCGTCGGTGCCCGTGACCGAGACGGAGCCGGGGGCGGCCGACCCGATCGTGCGCACGTGGTTGAGCCGGAACGGCGCCGCCGACACGACGGGTCCGCCGATCGTGGTCCAACCGGAGCCGAGCGCCGGGAAGGTCACGGTGCCCATGCCCGATGCGGCGTCGGTCGCGGTGAACGTGATGTCGGTCGCGCCGGCGTAGAGGGGATTCACCCAGAGCGTCGAGCCGCTCGCGTACTGGTACGCGGCGCCGCTCGTGGCGACGGCCGACGCGAACGCCAGCACGGGCCCGGTGTTGTCGACGACCAGCGCGCGGGTGATGTCAGCCGCGTTGCCCGCGTAGTCGGTCACGTGCGACGTGATGGTGTAGGTGCCGTCGGGCACCGTCGTCGTATCCCACACGCAGCTCCATGGCGCACCGGAAGGGCTCGTGCCGAGGCAGACGTTGCCGCTTGCGGGTCCCGCATAGGTGACGTCGGCGTGCTGCACCCCGGTGCCGGCGTCGGCGGTCGTGCCCGTCAACGTCGCGGTGGCGCGCACGGGGCCCAGCGGCGTCGCGGCGATCGTGCCGGTCGGGAGCGTGTTGTCGAGCACCACCGTGCGGGTGACGTCGGAGAAGTTGCTCGACGCGTCGACGATGTGGAGGTTGAGGGTGTAGGTGCCGTCGGCGAGCGTGGCGGTGTTCCACGGGCAGACCCACGAGCTCGCGGCCGGCGACGGCACCGTGCACACGCTGCCCGACTGCGGGCCCGAGTAGGAGAGCGTGATCGATGCGATGCCGCTGCCCACGTCGGCGCTCGTGCCGGTGAGCGTCTTCGCACCGCTGAACGGGGCGACGGGCGTGGCGTTGATGGTGCCGGTCGGATTGGTGGTGTCGGTGCTCGAGAAGTTCGACATCACCGACGTGGTCGAGGTGTTGGCGAAGTTGCCCACGTTGTCGAACTGGCGGATCCGGTAGCGGTAGCACGTGTTCGCGACCACGGTCGTGTCGACGTATGGGAACGACGGGTTGACCGCGCCCACGTTCGCGAAACCGGTCCAGACGGGTGATCCACAGCTGCCGGTGTCGGGGGCGCTGTCGCGCATCACCTGCACGTCGCCCAGACCCGAAGCGGCGTCGGAGCCACCGGTGTAGGTGAGCGACACCGAGGCCGACGAGGGAGTCCAACCGAGCGTGCCGGGTGTCGGGCCGAGGGTGTCGGTGGTGAGCGTCAGCGTGAAGGTCGCCGTGCGCCCCGAGAAGTCGTTGACGTTCACGATCTTGGCGCCCGAGCCGCTCGCGCCCGCCGACCAGCTGTAGGTCGACTCGTAGGGCTGCGTGTTGTCGGTGGTCGGCGTGAACGTCCAGCCCGCACCGAACGTCACGTAGGTCGCGGTGTTGGCTCCAGTGCCGGGGTCGGATGCGTTGAGCCCCAGCACGAACGATCCTGCGTAGCTCGGGTTGTAGAAGATCGTCGAGCCGACCCGGTGCTGGTAGGCGGCACCGGTGAGCTCGTTCGCGGGTGCGAGCGTGATGACGGGGGCGGTCACGTCGTACATCACGCTGAGCGTGCCGGTCGACACGCGTCCGACCGTGTCGGTGCTCGTGACGGTGAGCAGGTACGGGCCGTCGGGAAGCGTCGACACGTTGAAGGAGCAGCTCGCGGTCGTCGTCGACGCGCAGGCGGTGCCGGTCGCGAGCGTCGTCGTGTTCTGCCACGCGACCGTCGACGTGACGACCGTCGCGTCGGTGCGGGTCAGGTTGAGGGTCTTGGCCGTGGTGTTGATCCAGGGGCTCGGCGATGCCGCCGTGAGCACCACCGTCGGATCGGTGCGGTCGAAGCGCACGATGTTGGCACCGGCGATGGTCGCGACCGACGCGGTGATGCTGTCGGTGACGAGCAGCTGGTACTTCACGCAGACGCCGTCGGGCGGGCTGGTGTCGACGAACGGGGATGCGGGGTTCGCCGGCCCGATGTCGGTGTAGGTGTAGGGGCCGGAGCAGGTGCCGAGGGAGAGTGCGGCCTCGCCGCGCTGGATCTTCCACGACCCGACGTTGCCGGTGCGCGTATGGGTCATCGAGTACGTCGCTGCGCCGGTTCCGGTCGAGACCGCGTAGGTGATCGTGCCACTCGCGGCGTTCGCGGCGGCAGGCAGCACCAGCATGCACGCAAGCGCGAACAGGAAGACCAGGCGACGGGGGAGGCTGCGATGGCGGTGAGGCATCCGGTCAGGTATCGACTTCGAAGCATTCCCGCGTGAGCGCATCCGAGTGTGTTGCCGACCTGCAACGCCATGTGGACCATGAAATAGCTGCACATGGCGCGCTTGGAACCGAAAAGCGAAGCGATGCGGGGGTGATGCGATGCCTGCGCCGTGAACCGGGCAGGGGTGCGGAGCCAACTGCACCTGCCGCGTCGTGCCTCGCACGAGCTGCGATTCGTCGCGCTCGCACGAGGTTCGTTCAAGCGCGTGCTACCCTGCGCCGAGGAATCACCCGGATGAGTCGACTTTCCAGCAGCCCCGACGAGCACCTCCCCGGCAGCGACCACGCGCCGGAGGGCAGCGGCCTGCTCGCCGGCTCCGTCGTCGACCCGGCCGACCTGCTCGCCGACGGACGCTACCGTCGCGGCATCCGACGGCGCGAGCGGATGCTCGCACTGGTCATCGCCTTCGCCGCCATCGCCGCCGGTGCCGTGTTCGTCGCCCAGGCCGCGTTCACCGATCCGGGCGACACGACGGGAACCGCTCCCACCATCGCCGTGCAGGGCAACGCCCTCGGCGTGCTCGCCGCGCACCCGGGCGCCCCGTCGGAGCGCATCGCCGACGCCCAGCCGATCAATGGCGCCGCGACCCGTGACAACGCGGCCTCGGCGAGCTTCACCGCGGGCACCGACGGCAACGTCGCCCGGGTGGAGCGCATGACCACCTCCTCCTCGCTGTCGGCCGCGCGCCGGCAGGCCACCTCGGTCGCGCACGTCGAGCGCGTCACGCTCTTCGACGGCCGCGTCGTCATCACCGACGGCGGCATCGAGGCGCACGCCGTGAGCCGCGACGGACGCGCCACCGGCGAAGTCGTCGTCACGCCGGGCACCAAGGTCGTCATCGACGGCAAGCCCGTCGCGATCAGCGCCAACAAGCAGGTCGCCATCGAGGGCGCCGGCACGCTGCTCCTCGACGAGCAGGCCGTCGTCGCATCGGCGCCGACCGGTGATGCGCAGACCGGGCCGCGCTACCGCGTCGTCGGCGCGCTCGCCCACGTGCGCATCACCCAGCCTTACGAAGGGCTGCCGATCGGCACCGAGCTCGTGATCGGCCGCGTCGACGCCGGCATCCGCGAGGGCAAGGTCGAGCAGGTCACGCACGACGACCCGAACGTCGCGCCGGCGGCCCCGGTGTCGGGCGGCTCGAGTTCCTCGGGAGCCGGACTCGGCCAGACCGGCACGCCCAAGCCCGGCGAGGCGGGCCTGCCGCGGCGCTCGGTCGCGGTGCGCGCCGACGGCGCCTCGTCGAGCGAGAGCCTGCAGCACTACACCTTCCCGGTGCTGGGCTCCTCCAACTACGTCGACACCTGGGGAGCGGCGCGCGCGAGCACCGGCATCCCGCACCAGGGCACTGACATCTTCGCCGACGAGGGCACCCCGATCGTCGCGATCGCCGACGGCACGCTCAACCGCGTCGGCTGGAACACGATCGGTGGCTACCGGTTCTGGCTCGTCGACCGGTTCGGCAACGCGTTCTACAACGCGCACCTCTCGGCGTTCTCGCCGCTCGCGCTCGACGGCGCCCAGGTGAAGGCGGGTGACGTGATCGGCTTCGTGGGCCACACCGGCGATGCGCAGTTCACGCCCCCGCACCTCCACTTCGAGGTGCACCCGGGTGGCGGCGCGCCGCAGAACCCGTTCGGCTTCCTCAACGCGTGGCGCAAGGGCACGGAGGTCGCCATCGGCCTGCTCACCGCCGCCGACGGCGCCGAGAAGACCGGCGCGCTGTCGCTCCAGGGCTTCACCGACATCAGCTCCAACTCCGGGCTGCAGGAGAGCATCCTCGACAGCGTGCCCAACACCACCGCCAAGCCGGTCGAGTTCGAGAACGCCCCCGTGCCCACCGACGGATCACTCAAGGCCGCGATCGACGGCCCGGGCACCACGGCCCGCAAGTAGGGCCCCGCGCCCACCCGTGGCGCGGGCGGCAATGTCACCAACCGTGTTCCGCGTGACGTGTCACCAACCGTGCTCCGCGTGACGTGAGCTGCACATAGGTGCACCAGTGTCACGCCCTTGTCGACATGCGGGCAGTCGACCCCGGAAGATCTCGCCCCGCCCAACCGCTGAGGGCGCGCGACTTGACAAGCCTGTTACATGGGTGCACCTCTGTGCAGCTCACGTCACGCGAGACGTGTCATTCGTGCCAGAAGGTGCGGCCTGCGTCAGGCGCGGCGGCGGGCGACGAGCAGGCCGTCGCCCACGGGCAGCAGGAGCGCGTCGGTGAACCGCGGGTCGGTGGCGACCACGCGGTTGAGCAGGCGCTGCGCCTCGACCTCGGGATCGCCGCCCCAGGCCTCGGCGTTGTCGGCCACGCGCCCGCCGCGCAGGGCGTGCGGCACGAGCACGAGCCCACCCGGCTTGATGCGGTTGGCCAGCTGGTCGAACAGGTCGAGTCGCGGGAGCGCGGGGTCGGTCAGCACCAGCGCGTCGATCAACGCGGGGGGCGCGCCGGCCTCGCCCGCGAGCTCGCGTTCGATGACCCGACCCGGATCGCCGAGTCGCAGCTCCACCACCGCACTCGGCGTGTCACGGGTCACGAAGGCATGCGCCTGCGACTGGCGCACCGGATCGAACTCGACGCTCATGATCGATGCACCCATCGGGATCGCGCGGGCGAGGTGCAGCGTCAGGTAGCCGATGCCGGTGCCGGCCTCGACGATGCGGCCGTGCTCGAGGTGGCGCAGGAGCAGTGCACAGAGCGCCGCCGTGTCGGCGTCGACGATCGGGATGCCCTCGCTCTCGGCCACGTTGCGCATCGCCAGCAGCACGGCGTCGGGCAGCGTGCGGAGTGCATCGCCGTAGCGGGTGACGTCGGGCGAGGTGACCCCGAAGCCGTCGACCCACGCGTTGCCACCGGCAGACCCGAGGTCGGCGTCGTCATCGATCGGCTGGGCGGCGTCGGGCACGAAGGAGGTCGTCACCCGTCAGTAGTTCGGGGTGCTGTAGTCGAATTCCTCTTCACTGCCGAAGAGCGTATCCTTGAGCCAGGCGCGGGTCGTGGTGCCCGTCGCCGGGTTGAAGAGCACGACCAGCACGATCGCGAAGATGAGGAACGGCGCCCAGCTGCCGCGCTTCTTGGGCTGCTTGCCGCTCAGGCGCACGATCGCCTCCGAGAGCGACTGCACCGTGGTGTCGAGCCCCTCGCGGACGTCGGAATCATCCTTGCTCAGCTTCGACGCCGCACCGATCGGGCCCTCGCCGCCGAGGTCGTCGTAGACGCGACGCGCAGCGCTCCACGCGCGGGTCACGTTGTGGCGGATCTCGTCGTCCTTGATGGCGCGATCGATGATCGGCTTGAAGGTATCGAAGGCCGACGCGGCGGCTCGGGTGTTGCGTGACATGTCGCCAGCTCCTTGAAAATGCGTGCACCGCCCACGTACCCGTCGCATCGGCATTCGTATCCCGATAGGGTTCCGGAGCAGTTGGATTGCAGGTTGAAAGGATGTTCTCCCCACATGGCTGACCACTACAAGGGCATCACGCTCTGGTTCACGGGCCTCTCACAGAGCGGTAAGACGACCACGGCGCAGCTCGTCGGCCAGAAGCTCCGCGAGCGCGGGGTCGATCGTCTCGAGAACCTCGACGGCGACCTCATGCGCATGGGCCTCAGCAAGGGGCTCGGGTTCTCGAAGGAGGATCGCGACGAGAACATCCGCCGCTTCTACCTCGTGTCGCAGCTGCTCACGCGCAACGACGTCGTGACGATCGTCGCGGCGATCAGCCCGTACCGCGAGGCGCGCGACACCGCCCGCGCGGTGATCGGCGACTTCGCCGAGATCTACGTGAAGGCGCCCCTGCAGGTGTGCGCCGACCGCGACACGAAGGGCCTCTACGCGAAGGCCATGTCGGGTGAGCTCAAGGAGTTCACGGGCGTGAGCGACCCGTACGAGGAGCCGCTGAACCCCGAGCTCGTGCTCGACACCGAGAACGCCACCCCCGAGGACAACGCGAACCGCGTGCTCGCGTGGATGGAGGAGCACGGCTACCTCCAGCCGGTCGCCTCGGCCGTCGCGGATTCCGTCACCGCCTGACGCGGCGCAGGTCAGTCAGCGCGCGGGGCGGGCAGGTCGACCGGGCCCGGCAGGTCTGCCGGGTCGGCCGAGGTCGGCGCCTCCCCCAGGCTCGAGATGGGGCGCAGCGCGCGCCGCAGGTAGAGCAGCATCGCGATCGCCGCAGCGAGGAGCAGGGCTCCGCCCACGACGCCGAGGGCCGTCACAGGAACGGGCCGCGCGGATCGATGTCCTTCATCTTCGTCGTGGTCTGCACCGGCCCGGTGGGCTGCGCACGCGCGTCGACCATCGCCTGCGCGGCGCGCGAGGCGGCGGCGGCCTCGCTCTCGAGCATCGCCGTCGGGTCGACCAGCACGTCGCGTGACTGATCCTTGTTGGCGACCACGCGTCGCTTGAGGGCGGGCGCGATGATGAGCCTGAGCAGGAGGAAGGCGGCGATGATCGTGACGCCGATGTGGTCCTTGAAGTAGTCCATGGTGCTCCCTGGGGCTAGACGAACGGCCCGGTCGTGTCGGTGGTGGAGCTGGTCTTGGCTCCGGCGCCCGCGTGCGTGCGGACCGAACGTGATTCGTACTGCACCCACTTGTGGAGCGCCAGCGTGGGCTCGAGCGCCTCCAGTATGGCGTTCCCGAGGAGCTCAGGTGACTCCGCGTGCAGCGACACGGTGGTCACGCCCGCCGCGACGTCGACGCCGGTGAGGGTGCCGGCGCGCACGGCGCCGCCTGCCCGCACCACGCGCGGGAGCAGCTTCACAGCGAGCGCGTCGTCAGGTTCGACGCCTGGGCGTCTATCGATCGCCATGCCCTCAGGGCCGAGCGCGAACGTCGCATGCTGCGCCGCGCCGGGCTGGTCGGGCTCGGCGGGCCGCAGCGGCTGCCACGCCATGCGCAGGTCGTCGTCGGCGACGTGGTGCAGGTCGACGTCGTAGCCCTTCAGGCGCGTGCGGCGCGTCGCGGGCTCCGGGTGCGCGACGAACTCCCGCACCGAGGTCGCGAACGCCTCCCGCGCGCGGCGGCGCACCCCGGCGAGCTGGCGAACCGACAGCGCGACGAGCACGGCGACGAACACGATGACGGCGACCCACATGCGGTGACCGTACCGCCGGCTCGGTGGGGACAAACGCGATCAGGCGTCGGGGCCGCGCCCGCGGTCCTTGCGCAGGAGCACCACGATGATGACGAGCTCGATCGCGGCTGCGATGAAATAGATCATGTCGGCAGCCTACCGCTCCCCCTGACCGTGCCCGGCCGTGGCCTACCGTGGCCGCCACTCGTGCAATGCGGCCCACGCGCCCCGCCGAAGCGGCAGCGGGCCGTCGATTGCGCTACCGTGGAGCGGATGGATACCGCCCTGCTCACCGCCGCGCTCGCGAAGCGCAAGCTGCCCGCCTTCCGCGAGCGCCAGATCCTGCACGCCGCCCGGCGCGAGTTCGCCGCGTCGTGGGACGAGGTGACGACGCTGCCGAAGGCGCTGCGCGTCGAGCTCGCGGAGGAGGTGCCGTTCTCGACCGTGACCGTCGAGCACGAGGAACGCTCCAAGGATGGCTCGATCAAGCTGCGCCTCGCGACCCACGACGGGTTCCCGCTCGAGGCCGTGCTCATGCGCTTCGACCAGCCGCACGCGCGGGGCACCGACAAGAAGCTCTCGCGCTACACCGCCTGCCTCTCGTCGCAGTCGGGCTGCGCCCTCGCCTGCACCTTCTGCGCGACGGGCTCGATGGGCCTGGGTCGCAACCTGACCGAGTTCGAGATCCTCGACCAGTTCCTCGAGCTGGCGCAGCGCCGCATCGGCACCGGAGACGGTCGCATCGACAACGTCGTGATGATGGGCATGGGCGAGCCCTTCCACAACTACGACAACGTCATGGCGGCCATCAAGAACCTCAACTCGCCCGACGGCCCGGGCCTCGCCGCGCGGCGCATCGCGATCTCGACGGTCGGCTGGGTGCCGGGCATCGAGAAGCTCGCCGACGAGCCGATCCAGGTGAAGCTCGCGCTCAGCCTGCATGCCCCGAACGACCAGGTGCGCGGCTCGATCATGCCGGTGAACCGCAAGTTCCCGCTCGATCGCGTGCTCAAGGCGTGCCGCACCTACCGCACCAAGACCGGTCGCCGCATCTTCATCGAGTACCTGATGCTCGAGGGCGTCAACGACCAGCCCGAGCACGCCAAGGAGCTCGCGCACCTGCTCGGCCCCGACAACGGGTTCCACGTGAACCTGATCGCCTACAACCCGACGGGCACCGACTACATCGGCTCGAGCGACGAGGTCGTGCGCCACTTCGCGGCGATCCTCGAGCGCAAGGGCGTCAGCGCCTCGTACCGCATCTCGCGTGCGCGTGACATCTCCGGCGCGTGCGGCCAGCTCGCCGCGCCGGTGGCTGCGGCCAAGCGCAAGGCGCGCGAGGCGAAGATCGCCCGCATGGCCGAGCGCGACGCCGAGGCCAAGGCCACCGGCCACGCCGAGCGGCTCGAGACACCCACCGAGGGTGAGCGCTTCGAGGCCGACCTGGAAGCGCGCGCCGCCGAGGCCGCCTCGGTCTAGCGATTCACGCGCGGCCGATCGACGCTCAGCCCTGGTGCGCCCACACGGCGAGGATGGCGATGAGTGCACCGAGCACGCTCAGGAACCCGAAGCGGCGGAACCTGCGCTGCAGCTCCTCGATGCTCTCGCCGTTCTTGTGTGCCCGCATCGCGCGGTTGAAGGCACGGAACGCGATGAACTGCGCGACGAAGAACTCGCCGACGCCGAGCACGACGATGATCCAGAAGAGGATGTCCACTCAGGGCTCCGATCGGGTGGGCGTGCGCATCGGCGTCGCCACTTCGTAGCGCAGGCCCTCGGTGCGCGAACGCAGGTCGAGGAACGCCTCGACGTACTCCCACTCCTCGACGTCGACCGACAGCGCCGCGTAGTTGGAGGAGTAGCGCTCGAACCAGCAGCCGTGCGGCGCCAGGGCGCGCAGGATGCGGTAGAACGGCTCGTCGCTCGGCGGGTCGGCGAGCGCCTCCTCGATCGGGATGTCAGCTCCCTCGTGGAAGATGCGTGCCACCACCACCGGCGCCGCGACGCTCACCTCGACCGCTGACAGCGTGCCCTCCACGTCGAGCAGCTCGACCTCGTCGCCGAGGCCCAGGTGGTACGGGAAGAACGGCACGCCCGTCAGTCGCGCGTGCGTCTCGTCGATGCGCACCGCCGGCACGCCTTCGACCTGGGGCCCGCCCTCCTCGAGCGCGTCGGGCACTGGGAACCAGAGGATGCAGTCGCTCGCCCGCGCGTCGTCGTACGGCACGAGCTCGCCATCGACGAGGCGCACGGGTCGGCGTGGATGTTCGACGGTCTCCATCGCACGCGATGCTGCCGCTTCCGGCGGACACACCGCCCGGCGTCAGTCGCCCGGCATCGGTCCGTGCGCGCGGCCGCGCGGCGTGAGCGGACCCGTTTCCACGCCGCTCGAATCCGCCACGCCGTCGGCGGTGTCGCGCACGGCTGAGACGACGTCGACCCGAGGCGACCAGCCGAGCTCCTCCCGTGCCCGGGTCGAATCGAGCAGGGGGGAGCGGTGCGCGAGCCGGATCCAGCTGCCCGGCAGCGGCTGTAGGCGGGCGCGCCACGCGAGCTCCACCGCGCGTTCGACGAGCGGCGCCGGCACGGTGACGACCCGCGTCTCGAGCGCTTCGGCGATGCGCTCCGCCGTGAGCTCCGGTTCGGTCGCCACGTTGTAGGCCCCACGCGCGTCGGGATCGAGTACCGCGCGCCGGAAGGCGTCGGCCGCATCGTCGACGTGCACGAGCTGGGTCACGAGCCCCCGCGGCATCGGCAGCACGGGCAGCGCGCCCGGCGCCGCGAGCCGGCGCGGCACGAGCGGCCCGAGGAAGACACGGGCGAGGTGCGCCCCCGCCCCGCCGTTGAAGATGAGCGCGGGGCGCATCCGCACGACCCGCCGCTCGGGGTGCGCCGCCTCGAACGCATCGAGCATGCGCTCGGTCTGCGCCTTCTGCGCCGAATACAGGTTGCCCGGGATACCGGTCGTCGCCCACGCTTCGTCGAC
>JAOPYW010000014.1 GCA_025964405.1 Thermoleophilia bacterium
TCTCCTAGGTCGGTGGGTGTGGTGCGGCCCGCTGGCCGCGTTTAACTTCGGGCCGCCCGTCATCGATGCACTCGAGTGCGATCGATGACGGGCGGCCCTCGTTCTGCCTTGCCACCGAGCCGCACGACACCTCCCCGCGCCGGGGTTCACCCGCACCCGAACGCCCGACTGCCGCGCCTCGTCGTTGGAGCTGGCCGGCGTTCCGTTGGGTGCTCGGCGTTCTGCCTTCGCGCGCGTGCGCGAGCGTTTGCGCACGAGAGCAGGACGAGTGTCGAACGACACTTGGAGGCTGCAAGGGAATCGGCGCGCGTGGGTCAGCGAGTTCGATACAGTTGATGCCGTGACGACGGTCTCTCCCCATGCTGGTGGCTCCGCGGTCGACGCGACCCCCGCGCTGCCTGCGAAGGCCGTGCGCGTGCCTGCCACCGGCTGGCGCGCGTGGTACGAGCTGACCAAGCCCAAGATCGTGCAGATGATGCTCGTGACCTGCCTGTCGGCGATGGTCGTTGCCGACGGCGGCCTGCCCCCGCTCTGGACCACCCTCGCCACGCTCGCCGGCCTCGCGCTGACCATTGCCGGCTCGAGCGTGCTCAACCACGTGTTCGACGCCGACCTCGACCGCCGCATGGCGCGCACCGCGGTTCGCCCCGTCGCCGCCGGCACGATCGACCCCGGCCCGGCGACCTCGTTCGGCGTGACGCTCGCGCTGCTGGGCGGTGCGCTGCTCTGCCTCGGCGTCAACAACCTGACCGCGTGGCTCGCCCTGTTCGGCTTCGCCTTCTACGTGTTCGTCTACACGCCGCTCAAGCGCGTGACCGTGCACAACACGGTGATCGGCGGGGTCGCGGGCGCGATGCCCCCGCTCGTCGGCTGGGCAGCCATCACGGGCGACCTCAGCTCCCCCCTGGCATGGACCCTGTTCGCGATCATGTTCACGTGGCAGCCGGCGCACTTCTGGCCGCTGTCGCTGCTCATCCGCGAGGACTACGCGAAGGCCGGCTTCAAGATGCTGCCGGTCACGCATGGCGAGCGCGCCACCGTGAAGGCCACGTGGCGCTGGACCTGGATCGCCGTCGCATCGACGCTCGTGCCGCTGTTCACCAAGGACGTCGGCTGGGTCTACGTGGTCGGCATGCTGCTCGCCAACGGGCTGCTCGTGCGCCGCATGTGGGCGCTCGTGATCGCCGACCGCGCGCGTGGCGCCGAGCCGGAGACCCGCCTCATCGCTGGCCCCGATTCCCCGGGGCGCGTGGCTGCCCGCCGCGCCTTCCTCAGCTCGCTGACCTGGCTGGGCATCCTCTTCGTGGCGCTCATCGTCGACGCCCTCGTACGCTGAACTAGCGCCCGCCTATAGTGCCCGTCGCCCGCGTTCGGGCATGGAAAAGGGGCTGGCGGATGACGGTCCTTCCAGCCCCCTCCCTCGCACAACGCCATCGGGGAGGTCGACCCGAAAGCGGAGGTGCGGAGCCAGTGACCCCGCACGCCCATGTATCGGGAACCGACCCGATTTCGTTTCAGCCGCGATGGTTGGGCTGGCCGCCCGACGGGCCGACCGGCCGCATCAGGCGACTAGTACGCAAGACCCCATGTGCAATGGCGGTAGATGCTCGGGCGAGCGAAATCAGCGAGCAGGAGTAGGGCGAGCTGTGGTTCGTCGCCACACTCGCGGGTGCCACGAACCGCGTGACAGTCGCCCCTCGCACCTTCAGCTGCATGACACGGCTCGGAGCGCCGGACCTGCGGGGCGATCTGGGTCGCTGCGAACCCCAGGATGAGCCACCCGCCGACGAGGGCCATCACGGAGAGCTGGTGCACGAGGTCCGTGAAACGTCCTGCGCTGGCGAACCGCGCGTCCTTTGGAGCTCGGCGTGCGCGCCGCTCCAGCACGATGTACGCAACGGAGAATGCGGCTAGTCCGGTCAACCAGAGCCAGTGGAACGCATATGCGCCCCACGCCCACGCAGTCAGCACGAGCGGAAGCGCGACGAGCGGGCGGAGATGTTGCCTGTCAGGATGCACCAGAACGGTATCGGCACGCACCGCGATTCGCTCGATCAGATGTAGCCGCGCAGCTTCGCGGCGCGTGCCACGCGAGCGACTGACAGGCACATCGCCGCATCGCGCAGCGGCAGCTTGTGGTCGACGGCGTAGGCGTGCACCTCGCCCCAGGCGCGCTTCATGACGCTCCCGAGTTCGCGGTTCACGTGATCCTCGGTCCAGCGGTACTGCTGGATGTTCTGCACCCACTCGAGGTAGGAGACGGTCACGCCGCCGGCGTTCGCGAGGATGTCGGGCACCACGGTGATGCCCTTGTCCTGCAGCAGCGCGTCGGCGCCGCTCGACAGCGGATGGTTCGCCGCCTCGACCACGAGCCGCGCCTTCACGTCTTCGGCGTTGTCATCGTTGATCGCCTGGGCGAGCGCCGCCGGGATCAGGATGTCGCAGTCCATCGTCAGCACGTCGTTGTTCGTGGCGTTGTCGGCCTCGGGGTAGCCTGCGACGCCGCCGTGCTCGGCGGTCCACGCCAGCAGTGCGTCGATGTCGAGTCCGTTCGAGTTGATCACGCCGCCCGACGCGTCACTGACACCGACGACCTTGCAGCCGAGCTCGAGGATGAGCTTCGCCGCGTTCGATCCGACGTTGCCGAAGCCCTGGATCGCGACGCGTGCGCCGTCGAGCGGGATGCCGAGGTCGTTCGCCGCCTCCGCGATGATGTTCACGACGCCGCGGCCGGTCGCCGCCTCGCGTCCGAGCGATCCGCCCAGCTCCACGGGCTTGCCGGTCACGATGCCGGGCTGGTGGCCGTAGCGCGAGCCGTAGGCATCCATGATCCACGCCATGATCTGCGCGTTCGTGTTGACGTCGGGCGCGGGGATGTCGCGGTTCACGCCGAGCACGTAGCTGATCGCCAGCGTGAAGCGGCGCGTCAGCTGCTCCAGCTCACCCTCGTTGAGGAGGTGCGGGTCGACCATGACGCCGCCCTTGGCGCCGCCGTAGGGCAGGTTGACGATCGCGCACTTCCACGTCATCAGCGACGCCATGGCGCGCACGTCGCTCAGCGAGGCCTCCGGGTGGTAGCGGATGCCACCCTTGTAGGGCCCGCGCGCACCGTTGTGCTGCACGCGGTAGCCGCGCAGCACGGTGATCGACCCGTCGCTGCGGCGCAGCGGGATCTGCACGCTGATCTCGCGGTACGTCGAGCAGAAGATCTGCCGCACGTCGTCGGGGAGCCCGAGGATCTCGCACGCACGCGAGACCGTCTCGTTGACCTCGGCGAAGGGATCATGGCCACCGCCGTGCTCTTCGAGCATTGCGGGCGGGGCTGCAGCAGAAGGAGTGGTCATACGTCGATGTTACCCGAGGCCCCCCGTCCATGTGTACATGCTCAGGGGAGCGGTGCGCACAGCGGTACCGACGTCAGCAGCGGAAGGCCGTGACCCCATCGAAGCGCGCTGCGACGGCGCAGCTGCTGTACGTCTCCTTCGCGATCGACTCGCCCCCCGGAACCACGTCGCCGACGAGGGCCGCGGGCGGCACCGCTCCGCCGCCCTCGAGCGCTTCGGTGGTGGAGCTGGTGCGCGCATCCGAGGCATACCAGCTCGCGAGTTCCTCCTGCAGCGGCGGCTCGACGACGAACGCCGCGTGCGCATCGTCACGGGTCACGTAGTCGAGCGCTCCGTGCCAGTCGGGCCGCACGTAGTTGCCGTCGGTCGTGATCACGATCGCGAGCGCGACGAATGCCACCGTCACGGCACCGGTGAGCACGATCGCCCAGGTCGACCGTGTCGCACCCACGCCGGCCACGACGAACAGGGCCGGAGCGAGCACGAGCAGGTTGCGCGACACGACGATGTCGGGGCCGACCACCGCTCCCACCAGCAACATCACGAGCGTGACCGGCGCGGCGAGCCACGCTGCGAGGCCCGCGCGTCGCGCGCCCGCGAGGAACAGTACGCCGACCGCGGCGAGCAGCACGGCCGCTGCGGCGAGCTGCGCCGGGGCATCGAGCCCGGTCACGAGCTGCTTGGGGAAGAGCAGGGTGCGGCGCCACAGCTCGGTGTCGTCGATCCAGCTCGTGCGGCCGGCGCCGGTCTGGTGCCGCAGCAGGGGGGCCAGGGCCAGCGCCATCGCAGCCGGTGCGACCGCAGCTCCCACGAGATGCCGGGCGCGGTCGAGGCGGAGCGCGGCGATCGTGGCGAACGACGCGGCGACGAACGCCCAGCCCGTGTACTGGGTCGCGACGAGCAGGGTGGCCCAGAGGCTCCAGTGCCACCACGCGCTCGGAGCTGATCGCGCCCAGCGCACGGTCGCCAACGTGAGGCCGGCCGCGAGCATGACCATCAGCGAGTAGGCGCGCGCTTCCTGCCCGAACCACACGAGCAGGGGAGCCGTGGCCAGCAGCGCCGCGACCGCGACGGCCGCGCGCCGCCCGGCGAGCAGCCAACCGGCGCGGTACCCCAGCACGACCGTGCCGGCGCCGAACACGATGCTCGGCACGCGCAGCGCGAAGTCGGAGGTGCCCGCGAGCTGCGCCCAGCCCCATGCCACGAAGTAGGAAAGCGGCGGCGTGGTCTCGGTGGCGCGCACGGTGCGCCACACGTCGCCGAGGCGCCCGGCGGCGATCTGCGCCGTGAACGTCTCGTCGTACCAGAGCGACTGGGTGCCGGCCGTCGCGGCGCGGAGGGCGATCGCGGCGAGTGCGAGCAGCGCGGCGAGGAGGATGTCGGTGCGGCGGGCGGTCACGGGCTGCAGCCTACGGAAGAGTGAAAGGCCCGTCGGCGAGGACGGGCCTTTCGTGTGGTGAGTGACACGTGAATGCCGCTTACCACATGCAGATCCTACCACGGTTTCGGAACGCTAGCCCGAATAGCCTATGAAATAACGAAAGACCCGGCCAGATGAGCCGGGTCTCTCTCGGCCAGGTCTCCGTGGAAGGGAGGGCCTGACGTAGTGCGCTCGGCTGGAATCGAACCAGCGACCTCCAGCTCCGCAAGCTGGCGTTCTATCCCCTGAACTACGAGCGCGGGGTCGTGCGAGTGGGCCGAGGCCTGCCTGCAACGAAGTCGAATACTACCAGCTCTCCGATCCCGGGTGTCGAGCTTCGGATTGCGGCGGATCTCGAACGACCGGTAGGTTGGGGCGCTCACCCGCATGGTCACGCGGGTTTCACCCGGGCGTGGGCCCGATCACGAGGGGTCACCATGCCGACGAATCGCTGGATCCGCCGAGCCATCGCAACCGGAGTGCTCGCAGCGGTGTGCCTCGTGCTCCCCTCCGCGGCGGGCGCGGCGACGCCGGCGATCGACCTCGACACGACGGCGGGCGCCAGCGCGCCAGCCGGCACGACGATCCCGTATCAGGTGCTGCTCGACGCCACGGGCGGTGGCTCGCTGCTGGCGGGGGGCGTGGAGCTGACGGCCGGGCCCGACGGCCTGACGGTGGTCGGCACGCCTGTCGCCACGTCGGTGGGGGCGAACGCGGCGCTCGTGACCTGCGACGACGGCATCGCGTCGTGCGGCGTCGATGCCGGATTCGTGGCCGGCGACCCGGTGACGATCGAGTTCCAGGTCGCGCTCTCCGCGGTCTACCTCAACGACTACACGCTGACTGCGACGGGGTCGGGCGGCTTCGACATCGCGGGTGCGGATCCGGTCGCGGTCGTCGACGTGCTCGGCAGCCGCATCGGATTCTCGACCGACCTCGGTTGTGGGTGCACGGCGCCCGTTGCCGGACCCACGACGACGAAGGACGTCGTTCTCACGGTCTCCAACGACGGCAACGAAGCGGCGACCTCGCTCGTCGTCAAGGTGCTGGGCTTGGGAGCGGGGCACGGCACGGCGACCATCCAGCCGAACGCGTTCTGCACGCCCGGCGCCGGCTCGACGTGCACGATCTCGAGCCTCGCGGGCGGATCAGCCCATGTGGACATACCGATCCACATGACCGGACTCACTGCGACGGGGCAGGCGGGATTCAACGTGACGGTTGATTCGAAGGTCGGTGCCGGTGAGGACTTCGGAGCCGCAGACGGGGAGTTCCGGTTCCGCGTCTCCGACGGCACGTTCACCGAGCCGAAGCTGTCGTTCCGGTCGAACATGGTGCTCGCCCACGCCGGCGTCGACGCGACGTTCACGGCCGACCTGCTCAACACCGGCACCCAGCCGCTCCGTGACGGCACGATCACCGTCCAGGCCGGTGGCACCTCGCACACCGGTTCGATCGTGGGGGCGGGGTCGAACGTCGGCCCGTGCACACGCGGCGGGCTTGGATCCGACATGTACGAATGCGACGTCGCCTTCCTCGCCGTGGGCGGGCGGGCGACGTTCACGATCACCGCGAACTGGGCCGGCGCCTCCCCCGCATCGGCGTACCTCGGGATCGCCTACGACTCAGCGTCTGACGTCACCTCGTTCGCGACCGACCAGGCGCTTGCACTGGTCCTGATGAATCGCACCGACGTGACCGATGTCGACATCGACGCGGCGTCGCCGGTCACGAGCACGATCGGCGTCGCGAGCACCCAGACGGTGACCGTCAACAACCACAGTGCCGTGACGGCGCTGGGCATCTCGGTCGCCGGATCACTGCGCGGCGCATCGGCTTCATACGGTCCGCTGCCGGGCAACTGTGCGGGAACCGCGACATCGATCGTCTGCACGATCAACACGCTGGCGCCCGGCGCCAGCGCCTCGATCACGCTTCCGATCGTGGCACAGGCGGTCGGCACGGTGCGCACCACCTACACGGCGTTCGCAGGGCCGGTCGAGGTGAACGGCGACGACAACGTCGTCGGGGCATCGTGGAACGCCCTGGCCCCGATCGTCGCGCCGACGGTCACGCCCACGCCGACCACGCCGGCCGTCACTCCGTTCGCGCCGACGTTCCTCAAGACGAAGTCGACGCCGATCGCGGCCGCGATCAAGTCAGGCCTGTCGTTCACCCTCACCACCGACCGCGCGAACACCGCCGCGACCCGGCTGTACGTCAATCATGCGACCGCCGTGAAACTCGGGCTCGCCAGGAAGTCGGCCAGGGGCAACGTGCTCGTCGGCGCGAAGACCGTCACCTCGAAGGCGGGCGGCAAGGTCGTGGTGAAGGTCGCGCTGACCGCAAAGGCCAAGACGGCGCTCAAGAAGTCGAAGGTCGCCGTGACGCTGATCGCCACCACGATCGTCACGCCCGCCGACCGGGTTGCCGCCGTGAGCTTCACGCACAACGTCGTGCTCACCGCTCCCACGAGGAAGAAATAGGGGCCCCCGCGCGCGGAGGCCCCTACCGTCTCGACGACCGGTCGTTCTAGAAGTACTTCTGGAAGCCCTTGGCCGAGTCGAGGATGTCGCGGATCGGTGCCGGGGCCGCTTCGATCAGGCCCACGTAGCGCAGGTCGTTTCCGGTGCCCGGGCGATCGAGCACGAAGTCGAACGTGCCGTTCTTCGGCGCGTACTTCGCGTCGAGCGGGAAGTTGGAACGCAGGTCGGCGAGCGCGCCCTCGTTCTTGGAGACGGCCTGCGTGAACAGGCGCACGATGGCGGCCTGGTACTCATCGGACGGGTTGAGCTCGGCCTGCACGTTGTCGCGCGCGAAGTCGGCGGCGGCCCAGGCGGAGCTGGTCTCGAGCGAACCGTCCTTCTTCGCGGTCAGCGCGAAGCCAGATGCGCGGTCCTTGCCGAAGAACGACGGATCCCACGCGATGTTGACGTACGTGGCAGTGGTGTCGGCATGCTGCTCGAGCACCTTGCCGGGCACGTAGGCGGAGCGATCGACGGCTGTTCCCGCGTGGGCGATGTTCATTTCGTCCTCCATGACGACGTTAGATCTCAGTACCAAGGAGCTTACGCGGCTCCGAAACGTCATGCGGCAGGCGTATGGGACGGTAGCAAGCTAACACCCTTTACGAAAACTCTTGCGTTCGAAAGAGGGAGCAGCTAGGTTCGCCGGGATTCGGGTTGTTCCATGCCCAACGAACCACATCAGCTGCGGTCTACCGGCCGCCCATGAAGGGGAATACATGTCTCGTATGTCTCGTACGCTCCGGCGCGCCATTGCGCCCGCAGCGGTCATCATCGGTCTCTTGGCCGTTCCGGGCTCGGCGCTTGCCGCGCCGGCCGTCGGTGTCACCTCGATCACCGGGGCCGGTTCACCCGCCGCCGGCGACGTTCGTGCGTACGACGTCGTCCTGACGAATGCGGATGCGGTCAACCCCACGACGGTCGCCTCGAGCGTGACCGTTGACTTGCTGAGCGGTGACGACATCGTGATCAGCGGCACTCCCGCAGCCACCGCCGGCTCCGTTGGCGACCAGGCGAAGGTCTCGTGCGCTGCTGGAAGCGACACGTGCACGATTGCTGCGGGTTTCGACGACACCGTCACGGTCCGCTTCAACGTCCTGCTCCCGAAGGTGTACACCCAGGCCACTGACTTCCGGGTTCGCGCGACCCTGTCGGGCGCTGAAGCATCCGGCTCGGCAACCGCACCCGGTTACGAGGTCAAGAAGGGCGGACCGAGCAACCTGGTTGGCTCCTTCTCGCCCCTCGTTCCCGCTGCCGGTGTCACCGACAAGTGGGTGACCAAGGGCTCGACCGTGTCGACAACCCTGACGATCACCAACAGCGGTGCCGGCGCAGCCGACTTCGCGGTGATCGACGTCTCGGCGTTCGGCAATGCCTCGATTCTCAGTCCCGACTACGCTCCGAACCCCGCGTTCGCACCGACGGTCGCGCTGACCTCGGCCGTGTGCGCTCCGACGACACCCGGTCGATGTGAGATCGCAGAGCTCGCCGCCGGTGCATCGGCAACCGTGACGGTCCAGATCTCAGGTCTGACCCACTTCGGTTACGTGGGCCTGGACGCCGAAGTCGTGCGAAAGGCTGAATCGGACTCGTTCGACGCGCTCGTCGACTTCGAGGACTTCAACTCCATCGCCGTGACGGATGGCACCATCAGCGAGCCGCACGTCGCGGTTGGCACGGCGGTCGATACCGCTGCGGGCAATACCAACATCGCGTTCAAGGGCGAAGTCACCAACAACGGTGCTGCTGCCATAACGGGCGCCGTGCTTCGCATCACCTCAGGTAGCTTCCTCGCCAACGGCAGCCCTGCAGGCGGCACCAACCACGTCGGCGATGCGGGCGTGACCCAGTCGATCCAGAGCGTGACCCTCTCGAACGGCGCCGCGTGTGCCAACGAGATCGATCACGGCGTGTCACCGGCTGTGGCGTACCTTGATCGCTTCGTGTGTCCGGTCGCGTCACTGGCTCCCGGCGCGCGTCTGACCTTCGATGCAGTGGCCAGGTTCGCCACGGCGAAGGCCGACACGAGCGGTTCGATCGACGCCGAGCTCATCATCGCGGGCTACCCGTCCGACGACGCGAGCCCGTACGACGCTGACAGCGTGTCCTTGAACGCCTCCAAGACGATCGACCTCCAGATCACGGCAACCTCGGCGGCTCTCGTCGGCCTTGATCGTGTCGGTCTCCAGACCATCACGGTGACCAACAAGGGCAACACCAAGGCGACCAGCGTCTTCGTGAACGGCTCGATCAACGGTGGCCTCGGTACGTTCGACAGTATCGACCTGCCGGCGAGCTGCACCAGCATCGCCAAGCCGAAGTTCAGCTCGTGCACCATCGGTGAGCTGGCTCCGGGCGCTTCCAAGACGGTGACCCTCGGCGTTCACGCTGGCCTCAAGCTCGGCTCGCTGCCCGTGAACTACTTCGTCGGCGGTAACGGTGGCACCGAGGTCAACTCGGACGACAACTCGGTCACGCAGACGATGACCATCGTCAAGGCGAACGCGGTTCCGCTCCTGGGCGTCATCGTTGCCAAGGCTCCGGCTCAGGCCATGGCCAAGGTCGCCAAGACGGGCGTCAAGTCGGTCGTCACGGTTCCCGGACCGGCGACGGTCAAGGTCGACCTCATCGTCACTGCCAAGGTCGCGCAGACCCTCGGCCTGGTGAAGGCACCGAAGAAGTCGACCAAGAAGGCGAAGAAGGCTCCGGCGTTCTACACCATCTGTACGTCGACGACGAAGGTCGCCGCAGCAGGCAAGGTCACGACCACGACCAAGCTCACCAAGAAGTACGTCAAGAAGCTCCTCGCCGCGAAGAAGAAGTTCGCCGTGAAGCGCACCATCACCGTCGTCTCGACGGCTCCGAAGACCGCAGGCGCGTCGTCCATGACTTCGCAGACCCTGACCTTCACGCCGGCCAAGGCGAAGAAGGGCAAGAAGTAGCACCAGCTACCTCTTGAGTTGTGATGCCGCGGGCGTCGTCGAGCTTCGGCTCGGCGGCGCCCGCAGTGCGTGCGCGGCCATCTCGTGGGAGGCGCACGAGCTGCTCCGGATCGTGGCGGGCTAGGAGCGCTGCGAAGCGAGGGCTGCGTCGACGCCCGCCACGGCGTGCAGCCGCGCGGTGGGGAAGTACGGCACCGTGACGTCGGCCGCGGTTACGAGGAGCTCGATCTCCGTGCAGCCGGCGATCACGCCGGCAGTTCCCCGCGCCGTCAGTCGACCGATGATTGCGAGCACGTCGGCACGCGAGCCGTCACGCACCTCGCCGCGCACGAGTTCGTCGTAGATGATCGCGTGGAGTCGCTCGCGGTCTGGCTCGTCGGGAATGAGCACGTCGATGCCGCGGCCCTCGAGGCGGCTGCGGTAGAACGCCTGCTCCATCGTGAAGCGGGTGCCGAGCAGCGCGACGCGGCGCACGCCCGCCGCCAGGATGGCGTCGGCAGTCGCGTCGGCGATGTGCACGAAGCGGTCGCCCGCAACGGCCTCGATGCCCGCGGCCACGCTGTGCATGGTGTTGGTGCAGAGCAGCAGCACTTCGGCTCCGGCGGTCAGCAGACGTTCGGCGTCACGCGCTAGCAGCTCGCCGGCCTCCTGCCACCGCCCCCTCGACTGGAGCGCCTCGATATCGGCGAAGTCGTAGCAGCGGATGAGCATGTCGGCCGAGTGGCCCCGGCCCAGCCGGCGTCGCACCTCCGCCGTGAGCACGCGCTCGTATTCCAGCGTGCTCTCCCAGCTCATGCCGCCGAGCAGGCCGATCGTGCGCACGTCAGCTGCGACCAGCCGTCGCGACACCGTCGCGCGCCATGTCAGCGTTGCCGAGGCCATCCGCGCCGCGCGCGGTGTCAGTCGGCTTGATGCGGCGCTCGCCCTCGGCGAGTCCACGATGGGGCTTGGTGCGCGCGCCGACGGTCGGCACGCCGTACTCGCTCCAGCGCTCGTCGACGCGCAGCTTGATCGCTTCGGTCATGACGATGTCACTCGGCCAGTCGCGTGTGTAGCCCTCGCTCGCGAGCTTGATCGTCGCGTCGATGCCGAGTGCCCCGCCCGGAAGCTCCGGACGAACCGAGTCGCGCACGGGATCGGTGTTGCCGAACGCGCGGAACGCCACTTCATGCAGGTCGTCGACGTCGATGTAGGCATCGACCACCACGACGAGCTTGAGCCCGGCGGCCGCCGGGGCATCGACACGCAATGCTTCGAGGAGCTCGCGCGCCTGGAACGCCCGCGCCTTGTCGATGGCGACGATCGCGATGCCGGCGTCGGCGATGAGGCGGTGGTTGCTCGCGTCGTGCTCCTTCGCGAAACGCGCGAACGCTTCCTGGTCGACGGTCTCGGAGCGCACGACCGCGGACTCGGCCGAGGCGTCGCGCCCTTCGCTCGACCACTTGATCGTCGCGTCGATGCCGAGCTTGCCGCCTACGCCCATGAGCGTCGGCGCATGATCGAGCACGTCGATCGGGCCTTCGGTGAAGAGCGTGTCGCGGGCGGGATCCCACGTCTCGTGCGCGCGCGCGGCGACCGCGGCGTAGTCGTGCACGTCGACATCCTCGTCGACCACGATCACGGTCTTGGTCAGCGACAGCAGCGCCGTGCCCCAGATCGCGTGCATGGCCTTCTTGGCGTGCGCCGGGAACCGCTTCTTGATCGCCACGATGCAGCAGCCGTGGAAGACGCCCTCGCTCGGCAGCGCGTAGTCGACGATCTCGTGCTGCACCATCTGCAGCAGGGGCAGGAAGATGCGTTCGGTCGCGAAGCCCATCCACTTGTCCTCGTGGTCGGGCACCCCCACCACGGTCGCGGCGTAGGTCGCGTCGGCGCGGTGCGTGATCGCGGTCACGTGCAGCACGGGGTAGTCGTCGGCCAGCGAGTAGTAGCCGGTGTGGTCACCGAACGGGCCCTCGCTGCGCAGCTCGCCTTGCTGGATGTAGCCCTCGAGCACGAACTCGGCGTGCGCCGGCACCTGCAGGTCGACGGTCTTGCACTGCACCATCTCGACGCTGCGCCCGCGCGCGAAGCCGGCGAAGAGCATCTCGTCGATGTCCTTGGGGAGCGGTGAGCTGGCGGAGTAGGTGATGATCGGGTCGGAGCCGATCACGACGGCGACATCCTGCCGCTCGCCGGGCTTGAGCCCACGCCAGTCATCGGCGGCGTCCTTGTGGATCTGCCAGTGCATGCCGCACGTGTTCTTGTCGTACTGCTGCACGCGGTACATGCCGACGTTGCGCATGCCGGTGCGCTGGTCCTTCGTGAACACGAGCGGCAGCGTCACGTAGCGGCCGCCATCCTCGGGCCAGCAGGTGAGGATGGGGAGCTGGTCGAGGTCGACGTGCTCGCCGAGGTGCACGACCTCCTGCACGGGCGCGCGCTTGACGTACTTCGGCGGCACCGAGGTCGCGAGCGTCTTGAGCTTGCCGAGCACCTTGAGCTTGTCGCCGATGCCGCGCGCCGGCTGCGCGAGCTGGAAGAGCCCCTCGATGCGCGCCGCCACCTCGTCGATGTCATCGACGCCGAACGCCATCGCCAGTCGACGGTCGCTGCCGAACTGGTTGGTCAGCACCGGAAACCGCGACCCCGTCACGTTCGTGAAGAGCAGGGCCGGGCCGTCCTCCTTCGTGACGCGATCGGTGATCTCGGTGATCTCCAGGTCGCTGCTGACCTCGGCCGTCACCTCGTGCAGCTCGCCGGCCGCGCGGAGCCGGTCGATCCATTCGCCCAGCGAGTCGGAGATGCGGTCGTCGGCCATGTCAGGAGGTCTTTCGTTCGAGTGCGGCGCGGGCAGCGGCCCACTTCGGTTCGAGGTCGCCGCTGGCCGCCTCGGGCGTGCAGCTCACGTCGGCGATCAGGTCGGCGAGCAACGCCACGTCGTCGAGCGTGCCGTGTTCGGTGACGTCGACGAGGCCCGCCGCGTAGCACCAGTCGCCGATCAGCAGCGCGAGGTCGGGCGAGGCGCCGTCGACGAGCCGCGACTGTGCGCGGTGCAGCAACCACCCTTCGCGGATCGACTCGAAGCCGAGCGTGCCGGTGCCGGCGTCGAGGCCGCGCGGCGCGTCGGCCAGTCGCGACGCCCAGTCGGGCGAGACGGCGGCGATCTCGCTGCGCAACGTGATCAGGGGGTCGTCGCTCACGCGACCTCGACCGGCTGCGCGAGGGCCACGCGGAGCGCATCGCCGAGCTGCTCGAGCATCTGCGCATCATGGGTCGTCGACGCGAACAGCGCCTCGAACTGCGAGGCCGGCAGGTACTGCCCAGCGCTCAGCAGGTCGGCGTGGGTCGCGGCGAACCGCGCCGTGTCGAGCTGCTTGGCCTCGGTGAAGTTCTGGGGAGCCAGGTGCTGCTCCACCCCGAGGTGGAAGAGCGTTACCAGCGAACCGACGCGCGACACGGCCGTGGTCGAGCCCGCACCGGCATCGTCGGCCGCGCGCGCGATCGTCGCCTCGAGCCGTGCGCCCTGCTCCTCGAGCACCGTGTACGCATCACGCTCGCGGAGTGCGTTGAGCTGCGCGAGGCCCGCGGCCATCGCGAGCGGGTTTCCACTGAGCGTGCCCGCCTGGTAGACCGAGCCGCTGGGCGCGACGAGTGACATGAGGTCGCGGCGCCCGACGAACGCGCCGACCGGCAGGCCGCCACCGATGATCTTGCCGAACGTGGCGAGGTCGGGCGTGACCCCGTAACGCACCTGGGCGCCGCCCCACCCGAGCCGGAACCCGGTGATGACCTCGTCGAACACGAGCAGCGCGCCGATCTCGTCGGCGATCGCGCGGAGCCCCTCGAGAAAACCGGGGGCGGGTTCGACGACGCCCATGTTCGCCGCGACCGGCTCCACGAAGATCGCCGCGATCTCACGGCCGCCGGCGGCGCTGGCCTCTGCGAGGTCGCGCACCGACTGCAGGTCGTTGTAGGTGGCGAGCAGCGTCAGCTCGGCCGTCGCGGCGGGCACGCCCGGGCTCGAGGGGATGCCGAGCGTCGCGAGACCGGAGCCGCCGGCGGCGAGGAAGGGGTCGGCGTGGCCGTGGTAGGTGCCGTCGAAGGTGATGAACGCGTCACGACCGGTCGCCGCGCGGGCGACGCGCAGCGCGCTCATCGTCGCCTCGGTGCCTGAGGACGTGAAGCGCGCGAGCTCGGCGCACGGCACCGCGTCGACGATCAGTTCGGCCAGCTCGACCTCGGCGGGGGTCGGCGCACCGAACGACGAACCGAGCCCGGCGGCCCGGGTGATCGCCGCGACGACGTCGGCGTCGGCGTGCCCGAGGGGGAGGGCGCCCCAGCTCTGCACCCAGTCGACGTAGGAGTTGCCGTCGGCGTCGACGATGCGCGAGCCCTCGCCCGACACGATGAAAGGCGGGTGCGTGCGACCCACGCTGCCCATGGCGCGCACCGGCGAGTTCACGCCGCCAGGTGTCACGCGGGTGGCGCGCGCGAAGAGCGCGGCCGAGGTCGTCAGGTCGGGAGAGGTCGTCATGCGCTCGATCCTACCGCCGAGCGGGCGATCGGCGGTCGCGTTCGCCGCCCGAGGGTCACCCTGCCTGCAGCCGCGTTCACCCGAACGAGGGGCTCAGGTCGGAGCTCCGGGATGCCGATGGTCGGCACATGGTCCGAATCCCCCGCATGCTCGCGCTCGCACTG
>JAOPYW010000039.1 GCA_025964405.1 Thermoleophilia bacterium
CGGGGCGTTTCCTTCTCGATAGGTACCCGCGAGACCGTTGCGGTTGTCGGGGAATCCGGATCCGGCAAAAGCGTCACGGCTCTCTCCATCATGCGCTTAACGGCCAGGGACGCGAGCCGGGTCACGGGCTCGGTCGAGCTCGAGGGCCGCGACCTGCTCGGCCTTTCAGCCGCTGACATGCGACGGGTTCGCGGCAACGAGATCGCGATGATCTTCCAGGAGCCGATGACCAGCCTGAATCCGGTTCTCACGGTTGGATTTCAGATCGCCGAGGCTTTGATCCTGCACCGGAACATGTCGAGGGCGGAGGCCGAGGCCGAAGCGGTCCGGCTGATGGACAAGGTGCGCATACCGGCCGCCCGCGCCCGCCTCCACGACTATCCGCACCGGTTCTCCGGCGGAATGCGTCAGCGCGTGATGATCGCGATGGCGCTCGCCTGCCGGCCCAAGCTGCTGATCGCCGACGAGCCGACCACCGCGCTCGACGTGACGATCCAGGCCCAGATCCTCGAGCTCATCTCCGAACTGCAGACCGAGTTCGGCACCGCCGTGATCATGATCACGCACGACATGGGGGTCGTCGCCGAGGTAGCCGACCGCGTCGCGGTCATGTACGCCGGTCGCATCATCGAGCACGCGCCCACCAACGAGATCTTCGACCATCCTCAGCATCCCTACACCGAGGCCCTGCTCGGCTCGCTGCCCTCGCTCGACGACGCGCTCGAGGGTGAGCGACTCGAATCGATCCCGGGCCTGCCGCCGGACCTCATCAACCCGCCGAGTGGCTGCAAGTTCCACCCGCGTTGCAAGTACCGCACGGCGATCTGCAGCGACCGCGTACCGCCGCTCATCGCTCCCATCGATGAAGACGCCGCGCACGTCGCCGCGTGCTGGCATCCCGCCATCGAACGTGCGGAAGTCGGCCTCGTGCCGCGCAGCAAGGGAGGCATCGCATGACCATGACACCACCCGCTGGCGGCGTGCCGCTCAACCAGCCGCAGAAGACCGATGGCCCCGACTACTCGTCGCCGCCCATCCTGCAGGTTCGCAACCTCAAGAAGTACTTCCCGATCAAGAAGGGTGCGCTCTTCGCGAAGCACGTCGGCGACGTGAAGGCCGTCGACGACGTCAGCTTCGACCTGTGGCCGGGTGAGACCCTCGGTGTCGTCGGCGAATCGGGCTGCGGCAAGTCGACCACGGGCCGCGCCATCCTGCAGCTCCACAAGCCCACCGCCGGCAGCGTCGTGTTCCAGGGCCAGGAGCTCACGACCCTCACCAACAACGAGATGCGCCCGGTGCGTCGCGACCTGCAGATCGTGTTCCAGGATCCGTATGCGTCACTCAACCCGCGCATGACGGTCGGCAACATCATCGCCGAGCCGCTCGTCATCCACCAGATCGGTGACAAGACGACACGGGCTGCGCGGGTGAAGGAGCTGCTCGACATCGTCGGCCTCAACCCGGCGTTCACGAACCGGTATCCGCACGAGTTCTCCGGCGGCCAGCGCCAGCGCATCGGTATCGCCCGCGCGCTCGCCCTGCAGCCGAAGCTGATCATCTGCGACGAGCCGGTGTCAGCACTCGACGTGTCGATCCAGGCGCAGGTGATGAACCTGCTCGAGGACCTGCAGAACGAGTTCAACCTCACCTACATGTTCATCGCGCACGACCTCGCCGTCGTGAAGCACGTGAGCGATCGCGTCGCGGTGATGTACCTCGGGCGCATCGTCGAGATCGCCGAGGCCGAGAAGCTCTATGAGGATCCGCAGCACCCCTACACGCAGGCGCTCCTGTCATCGATCCCGGTGGCCGACCCCGAGGTCGCGCGCCGCAAGGACCGCATCGTGCTCAAGGGCGACGTGCCGAGCCCGGCGAATCCGCCGAGCGGCTGCCCGTTCCACGTGCGCTGCTGGAAGGCGCAGTCGATCTGCTCCGACAAGATGCCCGCGCTCGAGATGAAGGACGGCGACCCCGGGCACCAGATGGCCTGCTGGTTCCCCGGGCCCGACGGGGCTCCCGGCACGATCACGCCGGCGACGATCGTGGCCGAGATCCAGGCGGAGCGTCGCGCTGGCATCGGCACCCAGACCGTGCGTGCGAGCCGCTCGAGCCGCATCGTCGACCCCCTCAACGGCATGCCGGGCTCACAGCCGCCGCAGCCGCCCGTGCAGTAGCGGTTGTCAGTGGTGGGGAGCCGTGCGCCTAGCCGAGGTGCCGCTGGGTCGAGACCGCGGCGACGACCAACGCGAGCACGAAGACCGCCGTGGCGGCGAGCGGGGTGCGACGGGCATCGGCCGGGCCGACCAGGAGTGCCACGACGATGAGCAGCGACGCAGCAGTGGTGAGCGAGTTCGCCAGCAGCACGATGCGGTTGCCGAGGTCGAAGCTGTCGTCTCCGTTCAGGCCGTAGGTGGTCTGCTCCCGCACGGCGCTGATGACGGCGCCGAGCAGCACGATGACTGCGGAAGCGAGTGCCGCCACGCCCCACCAGCGTGACCCGACGAGCGCGTTGAGTGCCCGAGCTGCGTCGACGGCGGGGTTGGGCAGCACGGGCGGGTGGTTCGTGGGGTCGGTCATGGCTCGTACTTCGACGAGCGGCGGGCTCGACCTGCCGGCGGTTCCCCCCACAAGACAGCGAAGGCGCCCCGAAGGACGCCCTCACCACCTATGCGCACGAGTGGACTCGAACCACCACGCCCCGGAGGGCACCAGCCCCTCAAGCTGGCGCGTCTACCAATTCCGCCACGTGCGCGTGACACAGCCCGAAGGCCGAGTGGGAAGGATAGCATCCGGGGCGATCGGGTACCATTGGGAACATATGTTCGATTCATCGGCACCCAGCATCCCGGAACTCACCGATCGCCAGCAGGCGGTACTCGACGTCGTTCGCGCGTATGCGAGCGAGCACGGGTACCCGCCCACGGTTCGCGAGATCGGGGCGACGCTCGGCCTCGCGTCGAGTTCGACGGTGCACTCCCACCTCGCTGCGCTCGAGCGCGCCGGCATCATCGAGCGTGACCCGACCAAGCCGCGCGCGCTCAAGTTCGGCCCGAATGCTGCGGCGATGGGCATCGACGACACCGAGACGAGTCCGGCCGGGGGAGCCCGCACCGGGCTGGGCAGCATCGTCGGTGGCATCGACGTGGAGGCCAGCGTGAACGTGCCGCTGGTGGGTCGCGTCGCGGCAGGCGCACCGATCCTGGCGGAGGAGAACGTCGAGCAGTACGTACCGGTGCCGAAGCAGCTCACGAAGCGCGGCAACTCCTTCCTGCTCAAGGTGAGCGGCGACAGCATGGTCGACGCGGGCATCCTCGACGGCGACTGGGTCGTCGTGCACCAAGCGGGCGAAGCGCGCGACGGTGAGATCGTCGTGGCGCTCGTGGGCGAGGATGCCGAGGCGACCTGCAAGCGGCTCGGCAAGGTCGATGGGCGGGTCGCCCTGTTCTCCGAGAACGAGCTGTACGAGCCGATCATTCCCGACGTGCTGAGCATCGTCGGCACCGTCACCGGCGTGATGCGCGCGATCTGATCCATCCTTCAGGGAAACGTACCTCCTGCCGATGCGCGACGGAGAGTCCTCGGGTTCTTCCACCGTTCGCATCTTGGAGTGCACATGCAGGAATACGGAGATTCCCTCCAGATCGTGGCTTTCTCGGTCGACGGCGTCGAGTACGCCTTCCCGATCAACCACGTGAAGGAGATCATTCGCCACATCCCCCCGCAGCCGACCTCGGCGCGTGACCCATGGATGCTCGGCGTGATCAACCTCCGTGGGAGCATCGTGCCGATCATCGACCTGGGCACCCGTCTCGGGCGGCCGACGAGCGCGCACGACCTGACCCAGGCGAAGATCCTCGTGCTGGAGCACGAGGACGTGACGATCGGTGCGGTCGTCACGTCCGTCGACGAGGTGCGCACGATCGACGCCGAACAGGTGCAGCCTGCGCCGGCCGGCGCATCGAACCGGTTCATGGATGCCGTCGTGACCATCGACGAGCGCCTCGTCATGCTGCTCGACGCCACGGCGCTGCTGTCGGTGGAAGCACTCGCCGCGTGAGCGCACTTCCATCGCACGGGGCAGGCGCCCCGCTTCCCAGCGGCACCGCCGCAGCTGATGCCGACTACGCCGGCTTCGTCGTGCACCTGCGCCGGCAGGTCGGCATCGACCTCGACCAGTACAAGCGGCGCCAGATGGAGCGGCGCATCCGCGCGTTCGCCGATCGCCGCGGCGTAGCGACGCTCGCGGAGTACGCCGAAGTCCTCCGCGCCGAGCCCGACGAACTCAACGCGCTGCTCGACCGCATCACGATCAACGTCTCGCAGCTCTTCCGCAATCCGGAACAGTGGGTGCGGCTCGGCGAGCAGCTCGTGCCCGACCTGGTGACGACCGGCAACGGCCGTATCCGCGCCTGGAGCGCCGGCTGCTCGTTCGGTGCCGAGGCCTATTCCCTCGCAGCGACGGTGAAGGAAGTCGCGCCCACCGCGCGAATCGACATCCGCGCCAGCGACATCGACCAGCGCATCCTCGCCGCGGCCGGCCGCGGTGAATTCACCAGCGACGACGCGCGTACGGCTCCCCCGGAGCTGCTCGAACGCCACTTCGAGGCGCTGCCCGGCAACGGATGGCGGGCCAACCGCTCCCTGCTCGCGTCCGTGCACTTCCACCACGAGGACCTGCTCGCGACACGCCCCGCACCCGGCAGCTTCGACCTGGTGCTGTGCCGTAACGTCGTCATCTACTTCACGCCCGAAGCGCGCGAGGACGTGCACGCGCGACTCGCGGCATCGCTGCGCCCCGGCGGCTACTTCGTGATCGGTTCCACCGAACGCATCGCCCAGCCGCTCGACGAGCTCGGGCTCGAGATCGCGTACCCGTTCGTCTACCGGAAAGTGACCTGATGGATTTCGGCCAGTACATGGATGTCTTCGTGGCCGAGTGCCGCGAGCTGCTCGAGAGCCTCAACCTCTCGATCCTGCAGCTCGAACGCGTGCCCGGTGACGAGGCGATGATCGACGAGATCTTCCGGGTCGCGCACTCGCTCAAGGGTGTCTCGAGCACCATGGGATTCGACCAGATGGCCGGTCTCACCCACGAGATGGAGTACCTGCTCGACCTCGTGCGTTCGGGCGACATCGCGGCCGACCAGTCACTCATCACGGTGCTGCTGCGCTGCCTCGACTTGAGCGAGCAGGCCGTCGACGGCATCGAGGCGAACGGCGTCGAGGACATCGATCCGTCCGCCCTCATCGTCGAACTGCAGGCCCTCATCCAGTCGGCCTCGTCCACCGGGGAGCCGACGGCGGCCGTTGCCGAGTTGGTCGATGCCGGTGCCGACGGCGCGACCGGCAACCTTCCCGACCCCGCCACCTTGCCCGCCGGCCTCGACCTGCTGCGCGTGCGGGTCGACATCGCGGCGTCCTGCGAGTCGGTCTCCATCCGTGCCTTCATGGCATACAGCGCGATCGAATCGGCGTCGGAGCCGGTCTGGTCGGAGCCGTCGCCCGAAGACCTCGACGACTGGGAGAATCGCTGGGTCGACGTGCTGGTGGCGAGCGACAGCGAGACGCTGGCTGCGGAGTTGACGGAGGCGTTGTCGCGCATTCCCGAGCTGGCGAGCGTCACCATCACCGCTTTCGGCACGGAAGCAGCGGCGGCTGGCACCGTCATGCCGTCGACTGACACGGATGCCGCGGCGACTGACATGACTCGCGCTTCGGCCGACACGTCAGTGGCCGACCTGCGTCCGACCAGCCCAGTCGCGGAGCAGGTGGCCGCGGCCGTCGTGCCCGATTCCGGTGCCACGTCCAGCTCCCCTGCGGCCGGAGCCGTCAAGCAGCGCAGGAGCGGCACCATCCGCGTCGACGCCGCGCGCCTCGACGCCCTCATGCACCTGATGGGCGAGGTCGTGGTGCACCGGAGCGTCGTCGAGACGAGCATCCGCGACCGCGACCTCGACGCGGCAGGGCTCGCCGTACAGGAACTGCGTCGCGCGACCCAGGCGCTTCAGGCGGAGGTCATGAACGTGCGCATGGTGCCGGTCGAGAGTGCGCTCATGCGCATGCCGCGCCTCGTGCGCGACCTCGCCGCCAAGCTCGACAAGGAAGTGGAACTCGTCGTCGAGGGCGCCGACACCGAGATCGACCGCTCGGTCGTCGATGCACTCGGAGACCCACTCGTGCACCTGGTGCGCAACGGGCTCGACCACGGCATCGAAACGCCCGAAGCGCGCGTTGCGGCCGGCAAGCCGCGTGCCGCGACGCTGACGATCAGCGCGATGCACGCGGGCGGCAACGTCATCGTGAGCGTCGCCGACGATGGGGCTGGCATCGACCCGATCAAGGTCAAGGCGCGCGCCGTGGAGCGCGGCATCATCACGGCGGAGGACGCGCTGGTGATGGACGACCAGTCGGCGGTGGAGCTCGTCTTCCACGCCGGCTTCTCGACCGCCGAAGTCGCGACCGACGTCTCGGGGCGCGGTGTCGGCATGGACGCGGTGCGAGCCATGTGCCGCGAATGGGGCGGCGACATCGAGATCGAATCGTGGGTGGGTCGCGGCTCAGTCGCACGCATCCGGATCCCGCTCACCCTCGCCGTCATGACGGTGCTCATCGTGAAGGCCGGCGTGACCAACGTCGCCATCCCGATCGACCGCATCGAGCGCACGGTCCGCCTGGTCGACCACGCCCGCGTTGACATGGGCGGGGGCCAGCACATGGTCAGGCTCGACCACGGGGTGCTGAGCGAAGTCGACCTCGGCGGCGCGGTGGGCTACGGCGCGAACGCGGCCGGCTCGACGTTCGGGGTCATCGTGCGCGGCGCGGCAGGTCGGCGCGTGGTGCTCGGCGTCAGCGAGCTGATCGGCGAGCACGAAGCGGTCACGAAGCCGCTCCCCAAGGCGCTGGGCGCCGAGGATGCATTCATGGGAGCTGCCGTGCAGGGTGACGGCAGCGTCGTGCTGATCGTCGATTGTGACCATCTGGTGGAAGACGGAGGACGCGCACCGGCGGGCGCCGCGTCGTTCGAAGGCAACGTTCGAGAAGGGGCTACCCATGCCTGAGCAGTACACGGAAATACAGCTGGACGCACTCCGGGAAGTCGCCAACACGGGATCCGGCCACGCGGCGGGCGACCTGTCGGAGATGCTCGGGCACTCCTTCGAGATCTCGGTCCCCCGGGCCGTGGTGACCGACATCGAGGAATCGCTCGACCTGCTCGGCGGAGCCGGCACCGAAGTGACCGCGGTGGCGATCCGTGTCGGAGGCGACGTGGAAGCGATGCTCGTCGCGATGTTCACGCCCGAACAGGCCGCGAACCTCTGCGGCCTCCTCGGCATCGATTCGGATTCGGAGATGGGGAGTTCGGTGCTGCAGGAAGTGGGCAACGTGCTCGCCTGCGCCTACGCGAACGTGCTGGCGGAGATGAGCGGCATCTCGTGGGAGGTGTATCCGCCCGACGTCATCCGCGACATGCTCGGCTCGATCGTCGCGTCGCTGGTCGCATCGACCACACGTGACATCACGAACGTGCTGCTCATCGACTCCACGCTGTCGATCAACTCGGCGGATGCCGAGATGAGCGTGCTGTTCGTCCCCTATGACGACGGTATCGACCAGTTGCTCATGCGGCTCGGTGTCGGCTGACGTGACGCTCGGTTCGACTGACATCACCGACGTGCAGGTGCGAATCGGCCAGCTCGCCGCGACCGCGCGACCCGACCAGCGGCTGGTCACGGTCGGGCTGGGGAGCTGCGTGGGCGTGGCCCTCATCGACGAGCGCGCGGGCGTGTACGCGCTGGCGCACGTCTTCCTGCCCGAGGAGCCCGACGCTGGACCTAAATCGGGGGCTGGGCCCGCGACATATGCATCGACCGTCGTGCCGGCACTGGTCCGCCGGGTGCAGGAGCTCGGAGGCGGCGCCACCTCGACCCGGCTCGTCGCGGTGATCGCGGGGGGAGCACGCATGTTCTCGTCGGCCCGGAGCACGACCGCCGACATCGGCGAACGAAACGTGACGGCGGTGACGCGCGGCCTGGAAGACGCAGGCATCCGCATCGTCGCCCGACTGACAGGTGGCACGCACGGGAGAACCATCCGTGTGGAGCCGGGATGCGCACCACGGGTGACGGTGCGTGAGGTAGGGAGAACGGAAGTAGACGTCTGGCAGGGGCTCACCCGAGTCGCGCCGGCCGTCGATCACGCAGCCGCGGCCTAGGCCCGGCGCGTGACGCATGGAACCACTGCGTTACGGCTTCGTACGCAGCACCGAGGGAGTACTACGATGGCGCGAGTATTGGTAGTGGATGACGCGATGTTCATTCGACACATCATCGGTGACCTGCTCAAGCAGCACGGTCACGAGGTCGTGGGCGAGGCGGCGAACGGCCAGGAGGCCGTCGACCGGTACCGCGAGCTGAAGCCGGACGTCACGACGCTCGACATCACGATGCCCGAGAAGGACGGCATCACCGCGCTGCGGGAGATCCTGCAGGGCGACCCGAGCGCGAAGGTGATCATGTGCTCGGCCCTCAAGGAGAAGCCGAAGGTGCTCGAGGCCCTGCAGGCCGGCGCCCGCGACTACATCCTCAAGCCGGTCAAGCCCGAGCGTGTGCTCGAGGCCGTCGAGAAGGTACTGCTCTAGCTCCGGGGACGGGACGGCCTTGGCCACTGTCGTGGCCCATGCCTGACAACGTGGGCGTCTGCGTGGCGTCGCAGCCGGGTGGACGACCGAGGACGGGTCGAGCCGTCGTTGAGGGCGTCAGTTCGGGAGTGGAGTGCCCAGTGCTCGCTCGATGAGCACCGGTAGCTCCGCGATCGTGCCCGTGGCGTCGGCCAGGTCATGTTCAACGACCTGGCGCGGCATGCCGTAGACGACGCGATGTTCATCCGACACATCATCGGAGACCTGCTCAAGCAGCATGG
>JAOPYW010000093.1 GCA_025964405.1 Thermoleophilia bacterium
CCCACGCCCACGAGCGCGTCGCGCGGGTCGGCGCGCGGCAGCCACGCGGCCAGCACCAGGTCGGGCGTCGGCTCGAGCGGGAGGTCCTTGCTCGAGTGCACGGCCGCGTCGACCTCGCCGTCGCGCAGCGCACGCTCGAGGCGCGCGGCGAAGATGCCCCGCTCCGCGATCTGCGTCAGCTGGCGTTCGTCGAGGTCACCGTCGGAGACGAGTTCCACGAGCTCGATCGCGAGCCCCGGCTCGGCGGCTTCGAGCGCCGCCTTCGCCATGTGGGCCTGGTGCAGTGCGAGCGGGCTGCGTCGCGTGCCGAGGCGCAGGGTCATCCGTGCTCCGCGGCTCCGGGTTCACCGGCGGAGGCAGCACGCTCGGCAGCTTCGCGCAGCCGCACGGTCGGCGCGTGGAGGAGGCGGTTCACGATGCTGCGCGTGAGCTGCTCGATGCGCCGCTGGTCTTCGGGCGCGAGGTGGGTCATGCGGGCGAGGAACCGCTCGAGTTCGGCGCTGCGCACCGCCTCGGCGCGGTCACGCATCGCGCGGATCGCCGGGGTCGCATCCTGCGCCCGCATCCAGCGCGTGAACTCCTCGGTCGCTTCCGCGGCCAGCTCCTCGACCTCGTGCACCGCCTCGCCGCGCACCTCGAAGGTCTGCGACACGACGCGCTCGAGGTCGTCGAGGTCGTAGACGTCGACGCCCGGCAGTTCGCCGCACGCAGGTTCGATGTCGCGCGGCACGGCCAGGTCGACGAGCACGAGCGGGCGACCGCCGCGTTCGGCGATGACCTTCTCAAGCTTCGCCTTGGTGATCACGGCGTGCGGAGCGTTGGTGGAGCTGACGACGGCGTCGCACGTGGCGAGTTCGCGCTCGAGCTCCTTGATATCCACGCCGACCGACTCGAATCCGACTTCGGCCGCAACCCTCGCGGCACGCTCGATGCTGCGGTTCGCGATGTCGATGCGCCGCGCGCCCCGGTCGGCCAGGCTTCGCGCTGCGAGCCCGCCCATCTTGCCGGCGCCGAGCACCGCGATGCGTGCCCCGCCGAGGTCGCCGATGCGTCCGGCGACGAGCTCGGCCGCGACCGAACCGACGGAGGCGCGACCGTCACCGATCTGGGTCTCGGTGCGCGCGCGCTTGCCGAGCTCGACCGCGCTGCGGAAGAGCTTGTCGAGCACGGGGCCGCAAGTGCCGGCGTCCTGCGCCTCCTGGTGCGCGACGCGCACCTGGCCCTGGATCTGCGCCTCGCCGGGCACGACACTCTCGATGCCGCCGGCGGTGCGCATGAGGTGGTCGACGCCGGCCGCGTGCGGACGCACGGCGAGCATCGTGTCGAGCTCCTCGGGCGCGGCGTCGGCGAGGCGCGCGAACGCGGCCACGGCGATCTGCGTGACGCGCTCGACGTCCTCGGCCACGAGGTAGAGCTCACTGCGGTTGCAGGTCGCGAGCGCCGCCACCTCGACCACGTCGGGATGCGCGGCGAGCTCGGCGCAGAGCAGCCGGCCCTTCTCGCCGCTCAGCGCGAAGCGCTCACGGGATGCGACGCTCGCCGTCTGGTGCGAGGCGCCGATGTTGACGATGCCACGTTCGCGCTCAGTCATGCGGCCGCTCCTGGGCGACGCCGGACACGTCTTGCGTCCCCGTCACGCGCACCTTCGTGACCGTCCGCGCGCGGCGCAGCTTCGTGAGGATCATCGCGAACCACACCCCGAGCGTCACCGCCACGAGCAGGTAGGTCGCGAGCACGTACTCCCAGCCGTCATGCATGTACGGCCCCCGAGCGCTCGCCCGTTGCCGCGATGGTCGGCGCCCCGGGCTCGTCGCTGGCGACGTAGCCGCGCACGTGGCGCAGCTTCGCCGCGACCTCCAGCTGCAACATCACGACCGCGAGGGCCGCGAACCCGACGAGTGACACGAAGAAGGTGATCCACACCGCGCCCGGCAGGTTGTCACCGGCCGGCGTGATCACGATCGGGTGGATGAGCGTGTCGGCGATGCGGATCGCGAAGAACGACAGCGGCACGAGCGCCACGCCGAGCACCGCGTAGATCGCACTCGCACGCGCACGGCTCCGACCCGCATCGATCGAGAAGCGCAGCACGAAGTACGCCGCGTAGAACAGGTAGAGGGTCAGGAAGACGAGCAGCTGGCGATCGCCCCACTGCCACCACACGCCCCACGAGACCTTCGCCCAGAGCGACCCGGTGATGAGCACGAGCGTGCCGAGCACGACGCCCGAGTGCACCCCGGCGTACGACCGCACGTCGTAGTCGTCGTCGCCCTTGACCAGGTAGAGCACCGCATTCCAGGCGCCTGCGAAGAACGCGAGGTAGGCCGCCATCGCGATCGGCACGTGCACGTAGAAGATCTTCTGCGGGAAGTTGTACTGCACGTCACCCTCGCTGAACGAGATGGTGTCGAGCGGCGCCCAGGCGAAGGCCAGGACGAGGGCGAGCGGCACGAGCACGGCCGCGAGGATGAGCGCCAGGCGGGGCGAGACACGTGCGCTGGTGGTTCGGGGAGCGAAGACCGGCTGCACAGTGCCTCCATTCTACGACCAATTCGGCGATCTGTGTGAACGGGTGGCCGAGCTATGGCCGCAAGCGCCCTCCCCGCTGAAGCTGGGACGCTCCATGCGTTCGAGGCTGCCCGGTGCGCCCGGCGCTATTCCACGGCCAGCTCGGGGAAAGCGGCCACGCCGGCCAGCAGGAAGGTCGCGTCGTAGGCCACCAGGAAGATGAGGAGCTGCGTCACGCTGTCGTTCGACAGGTCCCACGCCGAGAGCGACGCCGTCACCGCCGCGATCACGAGCGGGATCACGAGCGGCAGGAACATCGTCGGGCCCAGCAGGTCGCGCGAGCGCGCCCGCATCCCGAGCCCGGCCACGAGCACCCCGACCACCGCGAAGCCCACGTCGGCGAGCAGCACGGTGGCCACCAGCAGCACGACGCCGCTCCCGGGCGGCGCGCCGAACAGGCCGAGGTAGAGCACGAGCAGCACGGCGTGCAGCACGACGGTCGTGGCCGCTGCCGCGATGACCTTGCCGAGGTGCACGGTGGAGCGGCTCGCGGGCGCCATGAGCAGCGCGTCGAGCACGCCGTCCTCACGCTCGGAGGCCCAGGCCCGCGCCGTGCCGAGCAGCGCCGCGAAGACGAGCACGATCCAGAGCGCGCCGGCGAGGATGCCGTCGTCGGGCTTCGCGCCGCCACCCAGCGCGAGGCGCAGCACCACGAGCGACGCCACCCCGAACAGCAGCACCGAGCTGATCGCCACCGGACGCCTGAACTCGCGCGCGAGGTCGTGCGCCGCGATCGCGAAGGCGGTGCGCAGGCCGCTCATGCGCGCACCCCCGAGAGTTCGAGCTGCTGGTCCGCCCGCGCCGCGAGCCATTCCCGTTCGTGCGAGGCGATGACCACGATGCGTGTCGTGCGCCAGCGCTCGATCGAGGCCTCGAGCAGCGCGCGCGCCTCGGTGTCGAGGCCGGTCGTGGGCTCGTCGAGCAGCATGACCACGGGATCGAGCAGCTCCGCGCGCGCCAAGGCGTAACGTTGCTGCCAGCCCCGGCTCAATCGCCTGACGGGGGAGCTGCGCTCGGGCGACAGCTCCCACCGATCGATGAGCGTGTCGACGAGCGTCGCCGCGTCACGCTTCGCGATGCCGGCCAGGCGCGTCGCATAGCGCAGGTTGCGCTCGACCGAGTCGTCGAGCCAGGCGAGCGTGGCGTGGGGCGCGTACCCGACGAGGCGCCGCGCGCGCGGTTCGTCGCCGTGCTCGACGCTGATGCCGCCGATCTCGAGCGTGCCCGCGTCAGGCTCGACGAGCTGGGCGAGGATGCGCAGGAGGGTCGTCTTGCCTGCGCCGTTGGGTCCGACGAGCCCGATCACGCCCGCCGTGTCGCGCTCGAGGTCGACACCGTCGAGCACCCGCCGCTCGCCGTAGCTGCGCGTGATGCCACGTGCGCGGAGCGATGTATTCGACGGCGTCATGGGAGCAAGCGTACACGGCGGATGGGGAACCGGCTGCGCCGCATGCGGCAGGCTGGTACGATTCCGGCTCGCGCCCGGCCGGGTAGCTCAGCTGGTAGAGCACACGACTGAAAATCGTGGGGTCGTGAGTTCAAGTCTCACCCCGGCCACTGCATCGAACGGCTCCATCCCGCGGGATGGAGCCGTTCGTCTGTCTCGGGGGCGAGGTGGAGTGCGTGTCAGGCTGCGTTCGCGTGTCGGCGAGGTCAGCGGCGGACATCTGCGGTGGATCAGGATTGGATCAGCGGGGCCGGGATCAGGGTGTGCGGCTCCGACGCCGCCCCAGAAACATCGGTCCAACGGCAGGAGCGAATCCCCGTTAGGGTAGTGAAGCTGCCTGCCCCATCCGGGTGCTCGGCAGCGCGGCGAGTGCCGTTCCCTCTGAGAAAGGCACCAGCCATGCGTTTTCGTATCCGCCGCCGCCAGTTCCTCCTGCTCGCGACCGCAGCAGCCCTCATCCTCGTCCCGTCGGTCCAGGCCGAGACGGTGACGGTGACACCAGGAGCGCCCCCGACAGGGGTGTACCCGGGCCCCACCGCGACGGTTTCTGGCTTTGCATCGGCGCCCGGATCTGTACGCCTCACGACGCTCGCGGCGTCTGAAGCATGCCCGGCATCCCCACCGTCCGACGAACGCACCTCAGGCGCAGTGGTGCCCGCCGGCGACTACTCGGTCCCCGTGCAAGGCCTGGCATTCGTCGGGGGGGAGCGTCAGGACTCTGGGAGCACGGCGGTCATCGAGACGCGAGAGGCCAACTACCGTCTGTGCGCATACCTGACGACAACCCAGTACCTCCCCGCCCCGCAACCACCCGTCGAGCGCACGGCCACGGCCGAGGCGACGGCCCCGTGGGCAGCTGCCTCCTGCCCCGCGACGCCCGGGACATTCGACATCTCGTACGTCGGCGTGTTCGGGGGCGGCAACACGAGCTGGATCGTCACAGCCGCGCTCACCAGCAAGGGCCTCTTCGATGCGGCGCTCTTCTCGGGCGCCGTCGGCAACATGGAGTTGGTCAGTAGCTCCAACGGCGGGAAGACCGACGCGTTCGGCCGCCACATCGAGCAGCGCGGACCCGGCACGACCGTCGTCGGTGTGTCCGATGGGTGGGACAGCACCCACCTCTCCGTGGCGGCGAAGCGGCCCGGCACCAAGTACACACTCGCAACCCGGTTCAGCCCCAACTACAGCGGCGTGGATTTCGCGCCGTGCCTGAAGGACGGGGTCGCCACCACCAAGCCGGTCTACGAGACTCGCACGACGGTTGTCATCCCGCCGTTGAAGATCACCGCTGCCCTCCGCTCGATCGCCACTGGACGAAACGTCGCCGCGACCGCCGCAACCGTGCTGCGAACGGGTGGATACGAGGCTCGCGTCCACAACAAGGCAGTCGGTGTCGCCGCGATCACCTGGTATGCCGCCAACTCGGCCGGTACGTCCCGTGTGCCGCTCGCGACCGGCTCGAGCAGGACCGCAGCAACCGGCATGACGACCATCAAGGTGCGGCTCACCCCGGCCGGCAAGCGCGTCGTGCGGCGAGGGACGAAGCTGATCACCGTCGCGACCTTCAAGGCTGCCGGCCACCCGCTGCAGTCCTACCCGGGGCTGCTCTCCTTGCGCTGAGGCCGCGCGCGCGAGTAGCGGCGGCCGTGCATGTCACCTCCTGGGGCAGGTTTCCCCCCGGCCACTCCTCGAAGCCCTCGCATCTGCGGGGGCTTCGCTCGTTACGGCGTGTCGGTGAGGTCAGCGGCGGGTAGCGACCTCGCGTGATGTACCTGCTGTTCATCCTCGGAATCGTGCTCGCCTATCGTGCGCTTCCTCGCGCAGCGGTCTCGGTCAAGCGCGCACTACCGGCCGTCGTCGTCGGCGTGGGGGCCGTGGTGTTCCTCCCGGGCCTCGGCTGGCACGACGTGGGCGGCCACATCGACATCTGGCTCGACGATGCACTGCTCGCCGGCGTCGCCGCGGCCGCAGCGACGGTGACCGTGCGTTCGGTCGCGCGGCGGGATGTCGCAGCGCCGCTCATGGCGGCAGCGTGGACACTGGTGCTCGTCGACTGCTGGTTGACCCAGGCCGCGCTGGTGCTCGTCGTCGCCCCGTTGGCACTCCTGGGCGTCGGATGGTCGATCCGGGAGCACGCGGAGCGGCAACCCGCTCCAGCGGATCACGACGGTGCAGGCGGCAAGCTCGCGCGCGTCGCGGCGCGGGGCGCGATCGGCGCGGCTGGCGTGGTGGGAGCGATAGCTGTGCTGTTCGTCGCGCTCTTCGTGCTGTATTCGGTCGCGTGCAGTGAGGGCTGCTGGGACTGAGTCGGGTGTGGTCGTCAGGACCGCGTCGCCGTGAGGAGCAGCGTCTCGTATGCCACGGTGAACGTGCCACCCTCCGCATCGATGGCGTCGCTCAGACCGCCGCGTAGGTCATCGAGCCGTTCGGTCGTCAGGAGCCCGTGGCCACCGAAGGTCGGCACGACCTCGAGCCACTGCTCGCGCGTGTACGACAACTCCCAGGGGAACCGGCGGATGCGCGTTGCCTCGAACGCCCCGGAATCACGGATGCCGCGGGTGGCTCGGTCGAGGATGCGCGTGTGCGACGCCCCGCCTGGCTTCGCGAATGGTGAGCCCGGCGCGATGCGTCCGTAGATCTCCCGGAAGGCCGCCTCGAGTGGGGCCGGGAGGTGCGGCACGTTCCAGAAGGCCGCGAGCACGCCGCCCGGTCGCAGCGCTTCGGCCGCTCGGTCTGCCCCGACGCGCGCATCGAGCCAGTGCCACGTCGTGCCGGAGATCACCGCGTCGAAGGTGCGGCCAGCGCTGCTCCACTCCTCGAACCGGGCGACCTCGACCTCGAGGCCCCGGCTGCGTGCGAAGTCGGCCATGCGTGGATCGGGCTCGACGCCGAGCACGCTGCAGTGCGCCTGCTGGAAGAGCCGCGCGGCGATGCCGGTGCCGCAGCCGACGTCGAGCACCTCGCGGCCGGGAGCCGCGCCGATGACGGCGTCGCGCATCTCGAGCGGGTACGACGGGCGCACTCGGTCGTAGCGCGCGGCGTCGGCCCCGAACGACTCGGCCACGGCGCGCACGTGGTGGGGCTTGCGCTCCTGCCGTGTCATGGCGGCGCCTCGCGCGTGGATCGGTCGGTGCGGCACATGACTGGACATCGTGCGGGTGAGGGGTGGCGTCTCACCGCTTGCGCGTGTCGAGCGCTCCGCGCCGGATGATGCTGAGCCCCTCGAGCAGCGCCTCGAACCGGTCGTACGGAAGCGAACCACCGGTGGCCTG
>JAOPYW010000099.1 GCA_025964405.1 Thermoleophilia bacterium
ACCGTTGAGGTAGCTGTCGCGACTGACGACCGGCTCCGGCGGATACGCCTCGGGCTCCGGCTGCGTGCCGTCGGCCACGAACGCCTCGTACTCGCTGCGCGTGCGGTCGATGCCACCGTTCGAGCGCGAGGTCGGCACGCCGTTGGTGCCCCACTCGACGTACTCGGTCTCGGTCTGGCCGGGTGCGAGCGGCACGCCGTCGCGCTTCGTGAAGGTGTTCGCGGGGATGCCGTCGGCGTAGTCGGTGTCGATCGTCGTCGTGCCCGTCGACCCGCCGTCCTTGTCGGTACCCGAATCGACGACGACGCGGTTGGTCGGGCTGGTGCCGTCGGCCGCGAACGTCGTGGTCGCTTCGTGGGAGCTGGTCGCGCCGTCGGCCGCTTCGTGACCCGAGGCCTCGATGCGGTCGGTCGCAGTGCCGGCGCCGTCGTAGTTCTCGACCGTGCTCGACGTGTCGGTGGATCCGTCTGCGTTCTCGCGCTCCTGCTCGAGCTGGATCTGCGAGGCGGTCGCCTGCCCGGCCGGGTCGGTGTCGAGGGTCTCGGTGCGGGTCTGGTTGACCTCGTTGGGCGCGCCGGTCGGCACGGTTCGCGTCGTGGCCACGTCACGCCGCGAGTCGTCGGCGTGGATCGATGCCGTTCGGTTGGTCGTCGTCGCCGGGTTGGCGCCCGAGGCCGGCGCCTCGTCGGTGCGCGCGAGGTTGAGGTCGCCGTTGCCCGAGTCGACGCTCAGCTCGTAGGTCGTGCCGTCGGCGTCGACGTAGTACTCGTGCGTGGTGCCGTAGTCGACGCGCAGTTCGGTGATCGCCGCGTTCTGCTGGGTCGTGGCGATGGCGGCGGCCTGGTTCACCAGGTGACGGTCAGACGGGTCGAGACCGCGCATGTTGACCACCGGCACGGGCGACTGCGCACGTACTGCTGCTTCCGACGCGGCGAGTGCCGCCTGGTCCTGGAGCATCTGGGTGCGCTCGGCCTCGCTGACCGCGTCGGGATCCTTCTGGCTGGTGCGCGCGATGTTGGCGCGGAGGATCCGCTGCTCCTCCCCGGCGTCGAGCGATCCGTCGCCGTTCGTGTCGCCGGCGATGCCCGGACCACTGGCGCCGGCGACCGCCGTGCCCGGCCCGGTCTGGGTGGAGCTGGAATTCTGTGCTGCCGCCTGGGCCTCGTGCTGCGCCTGGAGCTCCGCGGCGCGACGCACCATGCGTTCGTCCTCGGCCTGTGCCGCTTCGAGCGCGGCGGCCTGCTTCTCGGCCTCGGCCTGCTTCGCGGCATCCTGCGCCGTGACGAGCTTCGCCTTCGCGGCCGTGAGCTCCTCCTGCGCGGTGGCGACCTTGGCCCGCGCGGCGTCGAGCTCGCCCTGCTTCGCCTCGAGCTTCGACTTCGCAGTGTCGAGCTTGGCCTGGGCGGCCGTGACCTTCGACTGCGCGGCGGTGACCTGCTCCTGCACGGAGCTGTAGGCCTTCTCGGCCGCCGCGAGCGCCTTCGTGGCGGTCTCGAGCTTGGTCTGGGCCTCGGTCTGCGCGGTCGTCGCCGTCTTCAACGCTGTCTGCGCCTGCTCAAGGGCGACCTTCGCCTGCTCGACCGCGGTCTTCGCGGTCTCGAGCGCCGTCTTCGCAGCCGTCTCCGCGTCGCGCGCAGCCTTGAGCGCCTCGTCGGCCCGCTTGACCGCCTCCTGGGCGGCCTTCTGCTTGACCTTGGCCTCCTCGGCCTGGCGCTTCGCTTCGGCAGCGGCTTCCTTCGCGCGCTCGAGGGCCTCCTTGGCGGCGCGCTCCGCGGCCTGCGCCGAACTGAGCGCGGTCTTCGCGGAGCTGAGTGCCGTCGTGGCCGAGGTGACGTCGCCCTTGGCGGAGTTGAGGCGTGCGAGCGCGGAGTTCGCCCGCGACTGCGCGGCCTTGTCATCGGGGTGCGCGGCGGCGTACGAACGCGCTGAGTTGTACGCGCTCTGCGCACTGTTGACCGCACCCTGCGCCGTGCCGAGCCGGCCCTGCGCGGAGTCGACCGCGCCCTGCGCCGTCGCCACCTTGCCGGTCGCGGCGGTGACCTTGCTCTCCGCAGACGTCACTGCGGCATCGGCCGTCACCACCTTCGCGTCGGCCTTCGTGACGGCCGCATCGGCTGCACGCAGGCCGGTGTTCGCGTCGCGCACGCCGTCGGTCGCCGTCGTGGTCGCCTTCTGTGCGGTCGCGTAGGTCGTCTCCGCCCGCTCAAGCGTCTTCGCCGTCGAGAGCATCTCGGCTTGGGCGGTCTTGACGCCGGTCTCGGCAGTCGTGACGGCGGCGCCGGCGGTCGTGACGGCCGTCTGGGCGCTGGTGACGTCGGTCTGGGCGGTCTTGACCGCAGCCTGCTTCTCGGCGACCTGCGACTGCAGCGTGGTGAGGTCGGCCTGCGCGGCGGTGTACGCCGTCTGGGCCGGAGCCACTTCACCGGTCAGCGCGGTCACCGCATCCTGGATCGTCGACACACCGGAGTTCGCGGTGCTGAGGCGCTGCTCCGCCGACGTGACGCTCGACTGCGCAGCGGCCACCGCAGCGCCACCCCCGGGGGTGCCACTCGAAGCGGAGGTCGGATTGACCGAACCACCATCTGAGATCGTCAGCGACAAGGAATTCGTCCGTTTCGTCCAGCGGCCGCGTAGTCCACACGCGTCCACCAGACCATTGCGCCACGATTCCCGCGATCTGGCAACGGCCCGCCGGCGGCTCCGGCCACACGTTGGCCCTCAGACGATGGTTCGTGCAGGCCACCTGCGCATCGCGTGGCTTTCGGCACCTTCGCCGCGCTGCGCCCACGGCTCCCCGACCCGACCCGCTATGGTGCTGCGAAGGAGGGGAGTATCCCGCCCATCCGCTGGTCGTCATTACGGTGCGCATGCACCCGGCCACGGAGCTCGCAGGCCGATCCGGCCGCCGCGAGTGGGAGAGACCTCCATCAACGTGCATGCGTGCTCTGATGGAGGAACACCCCGATGACCGACGTCCCCCTGCTCGCGTGGATCATGCTCGCCACCTTCGGCGCCGCCATGGTCGCGATCGACCTTTTCGTCGCCGGCGCACCCGGCAAGCCGATGACCTTCCGCAACTCGCTCGCGTGGAGCATCGTCTGGTTCGGCGCCGGCCTCGCGTTCACCATCCCCGTGTGGCTGTGGCTCGGCCACGAGCGGGGCGGCGAGTACCTCGCCGGGTACGTGATCGAGCGCTCCCTGTCACTCGACAACGTGTTCGTGTTCGCGCTCCTGTTCGCCGGGTTCGCCGTGCCGACCGCCGCGCGCCAGGCGGCACTCATGTGGGGCATCCTCGGCGCCATCGTGCTGCGCGTGATCATGATCTTCCTCGGCATCGAGCTGCTCGAGGCGGCCCACTGGCTGCTCTACGTGTTCGGCGCCTTCCTGCTCTACACCGGCGTCAAGATGGCGGTCTCCAAGCACGGCGACGACGAGGTCGACCTCGAGCACAACCGCACGCTCAAGCTCATCCGAAGGGTGATGCCGATCACCGACGAGTACGACGGCACCCGGCTCACGGTGAAGCGTGGAGCGAAGCGCTTCGCCACACCGCTCGTGGCGGTGCTCGCGGTGATCGCCACGACCGACCTCATCTTCGCGCTCGACTCGATTCCGGCGATCTTCGCCATCACGCTCGACCCGTTCGTCGTCGTGTCGGCCAACGTGCTCGCGCTGTGTGGCATGCGTTCCCTCTACTTCCTGCTCGAGGGGATGCTCGGCCAGTTCCGGTTCCTGCAGCCGGCCCTCGCCGTGCTGCTCGTGATCATCGGCGCCAAGCTCATGCTCG
>JAOPYW010000103.1 GCA_025964405.1 Thermoleophilia bacterium
GCCGCCTCGCCCTCCAGCGTGAACTCGTGCACGTCGCCCGCAGGCGTGCCCTCGGCGAAGGTCGTCGCCAGCACTTCCTCGGCAATCGATGCGCCGTGCACCCGCAGGGCCTCCGCGAGGGCGCCGTCGGCCGCCCACGTCACCGTGACCCGGTCGGAGATGTCGAGGCCGGAATCCTTGCGCAGCTGCTGGAGCTGACGCACCACCTCGCGCGCACGCCCCTCGGCGACGAGCTCCTCATCGAGCGTGGTCGAGACCGCGATGACCCAGTCGGCATCCTCCGCGATCGCGTAGCCCTCGCCCGCCGTGGAGCGATACTCGAACTCGTCCTCCTCGAGCGTGAACGCACCCACGCGTGCGCGCCCGTCGTCGAGGATCTCGACGTCGCCGGCGCCGACGGCCTGTCGGATCTTGGCGACGTCCTTGCCGAACTTCGGCCCGAGCTTGGGCAGCAGCGGCATGAGGCTCTCGCTCCAGCGACCGGCCGGGTCGTCGACCACGGTGATCTCCTTGAGTGAGAGCTCGGCCAGCACGTCACCCGACCACTGGTCGAGCAGGGCCTCGAGTGACGACGTGCCCTCGCCGCGACCTTCGCGCCGGTAGACGACGACCTCGCGCAGCGGCTGTCGCAGCTTGAGCTTCGACGACGAGCGCGCGGCGCGACCGAGCGCGAGCACGCGCTGCACGGCGGCGACGTCGCCGATGAGCGGGTGCGCTGCGACCGAGCCGTCGGCGATCGGCCAGTAGGCCAGGTGCACGCTGTCACTGACACCCGCGGCGACGCCGGCCTCGTGCGGCGAGACGAGCTTCGCCCACAGCTCCTCCGCCACGAACGGCATCACCGGTGCGAGCACGCGCGACACCACGACCAGCGCGCTCCACAGCGCGGCGTAGGCCTCGGTGCGGTCGACCTCGCCGAGCTCCGCCTTCCAGAAACGGCGGCGCGAGCGTCGCACGTACCAGTTCGAGAGCTCCTCGACGTAGGCGTCGACGGCGCGTGTGTAGGCGGGGGTGTTCCACGCACCGAGCGCGGCGGTCGTCTCCTCCACGAGCGCATGAGTGCGCGCCGCGAGCCACTGGTCGAGCGGGTTCGCGAACGCCGACGGGTCGAGCGCGGCGAGGCCGAGGCCCGCTTCGTCGACACCGGCCGTCGCCTGCGCGAACAGCTCCCCCGACGGAGCCCAGCCGTCGGAGTTGGCGTACTGGGTGAAGAACGAGAGCACGTTCCAGAGGGTCAGGAACCGCTTCTTGATGTCCTGCGCCGGGCCGTAGCCGAAGTTGAGGTTCTGCGCCGGGTTCTGCTGCGCGTACTGCCAGCGCATGACGTCGGCGCCCATCTTGTCGACGGCGTCGTCGAACCAGATCGCGTTGCCCCAGCTCTTGTGCATCGGGCGACCGGTCTCGTCGTGCACCTTCTCGTAGGCGGCGACGCGCTTGTAGGGCGAGCGCTGCTCGACGGGCACGCCCTCGTCCTCGAGCAGCACGACCGACATGAAGAGCATCGAGTAGAACCAGAGGCGGATCTGCTCGCGCATCTCGATGACCATGTCGGCGGGGAACCACTTCTCCCACTCCTCGTGGCTGGGGAGCGGTGCGGTCGACAGGCCCACAGACGAACCCGTGGCGTAGCTGTCGAGCCCGCCCTGCTCCTCGCTGCGCCAGCCCATCGTCGAGAACGGCACGATGCCCGCGTCGAGCCAGCAGTCGCCGACCTCGGCCACGCGCTCGAGGATCACCCCGGTCTCGGGGTGGCGCACCTGGATGTCGTCGATCCAGGGGCGGTGCAGCTCGGGGAGGGCGTCGACCGCGGCGGGATCGACCGCCACCTCACGCAGGTGCGCGAGCGATTCGACCACGAAGATCGGGGCCTCGTCGTCGTTCGGGTCGCGGTAGAAGGGAAGCGGCAGGCCCCAGTAGCGCTTGCGCGAGATGCACCAGTCGCCCATGTTGTTGAGCCAGTCCTCCATGCGCTTGCCGTAGAAGGCAGGGGTCCACTCGACGTTGCGGTTGGCCTCGATCATGGGCTGGCGGATGGCGTCGCACGAGATGAACCACTCGTCGACGAGCCGGAAGATGAGTTCGGTGGAGCAGCGCCAGCAGGTCGGGAAGCGATGGTCGATGGTGCCGGAACGCACGAGGAGACCCTGCTCCTTGAGCTCGGCGATGACGAGGTCCTTGGAGTCGTGCGTCGAGAGGCCGGAGAGTTCGCCGAAGCCCTCGAAGAAGTGACCGGCCTCGTCGACCGGCACGACCGACGGCAGGCCGAGCTCCTGGCCGAGCTCGTAATCCTCGGCGCCACAGCCGGGTGCGATGTGCACGATGCCGACCCCGTCGTCGAGTGACACTTCACTCCAGGCGACCACGCGCCAGACCTTGTCACGCTGCTCCTTGGCTGCTGCACGCGCGGCCTTGTTGCCGGGCACGCAGGGGTCGTCGCCACCGGCGCTGCCGCTCAGGTGCGCGAACGGGCCGCGGTACTCCCAGCCCACGAGTTCGGTTCCGGGCTTGGTGTCGAGCACGACGGCATCCTCACCGAACACGGCTTCGACACGCTGCTTCGCCATCCAGAGGTTGAGGCCCTCGCGCTCGACGAGGGCGTACTCGGCCGTCGGGTTGACGGCGGCGGCGACGTTGGCCGGCAGCGTCCAGGGCGTGGTGGTCCAGATGACGACCGCCTCACCGGCGCGCGCCTCGCCGACGAGCGGGAAGGCAACGTGGAGCGACGGGTGCTGGAGGTCCTTGTAGGAGTCGACGAGCTCGTGCTGCGAGAGCGACGTGCCGCAGCGCGGGCACCACGTCATCGGGCGGTGACCGACGTAGAGCCAGTCCTTCTCCTGGCACTTGGCCAGGAACTTCCAGATGTAGGAGATGTTCGTGTCGCTGAGCGTGTAGTAGTCGTTGTCCCAGTCCATCCACTG
>JAOPYW010000106.1 GCA_025964405.1 Thermoleophilia bacterium
ACCGCATTCGACGTCCGCCCGTTCGGGTCGGCTGCCGTCGACGCGTTGAGGTGCCATACGCCACCGGCGTCCTCCGGCGGCGTCGTCCACGTCTGTGTCTGGAACCGGTCCATCGTCACGCCGGCCACATTGCGCCAGGAGGAGTGGTACATGGGCGACTTGATCGGCGGCGTGCTCGTCGTCGACGGGTTGGCGCGCCCGGTGCCCGCCTGCGCGTTGAGGTCGTCGGCGAGCATCGTGGTCGGCGCTGGGCAGGTGGGTGGCACCACGAAGGAGATCTCGGCCGACGGCGCAGGGGTGTTGCCGGCCCAGTCGGCCAGCTGCACGCGCGCGTAGTAGGTGCCCGCGGTCGGTACGTCGAGCGCGGTCGAATGCACCAGCCCGGCATAGCGCGGTTGACCCGTAAAGGGATAGGAGTCGATGACCTCGTTCGGGTAACCCGCGCCCCAGCTGCCCAGCGAGGTCGAGCCCCAGCGCACGGTCATCTGGGTCGATTCCGACGCGCTCCAGGTGACGGTGACCGTACCGTCGCAGGCGGCCGTGGCCGTCGGTACGCCCGCAGGCACGGGTGTGATGACGTCGCTCCAGCGTTGCAGCCGGCCGAACCCGGCCGACCCCACCCAGATCTTGCCGGCCGCGCCGGAGATGCTGCCCGGGAACGCCGCGCTCGACTGGGTCGGCGCCGGAAGGTAGCCGACTGTGTCGTCGCCAACCGTCGCGATACCGGCCGCCAGGATCGCGCCCGAGCGCGGGATGGGATCCAGCATGCGAACGCCGGCCGACGCTGCCCAGAGTACCGCGCCGCCGACGGCCGTCACGCCCTCGACGTAGCCGGTCGCGGTACCGCCCCCGTTGTTCGTGAAATTCGACTGGCCGATCACCGCGTCCATCGGAGTTCCGGTCGCGACGGTCTGCACGCCGTTCCAGACGGCGATGCGGTAGTTGTTGCGATCGACCACGACGAGCTGGTCCTGGAGCACGGAGATCGCGCGCGGCGTGTTGAGCGTCGTGGCCGACGGAGCGCCACTGCCGCCCAGCACCACATCGGCGGTCGGACCGTTGCTGGGGCTCGCGATGAAGTTGCGGAACACCAGCACGCGATCGTTGTTGGTGTCGGCGACATACACGTCGCGTCCGTCGCTCGTCACTCCGCCGGGGGCGGTCATCTGGTTGTTCGCAGAGCCTAGGAGGCCAGAGGTGAAGTTCGGCTGGCCGAGTACGTTGTTCGGGGGATCGGTGTCAGACGTCGGCAGGTGGTTCCAGTACAGGACGCGGTTGTTGCCCGAGTCGGGAACCAGCAGGCGCGTACCGTCGCTCCAGATGTGGCCCGGGTACTTGATCTTGGTCGGGTTCGCCGTGAGGTTGCCCGGACCGTTCCCTCCGGCGTTCGTCCGCGCCGACTGGCCCCACCGCAGGTCGAACGGGGTGTCGATCGTCGTCGGGGTGTTCCAGAGCGCCACCGTGCCCTCGTCGTAGTTCGCAGCGAGGAGCTTGCCGGTGGGGGTGTAGGCGACGCGTCCCGCGAACAACCCGTAGGCGCCGAGGGTCTGCGTGGTGAAGTGGTTGACGTTGACGGCGTCGAGCGGCACCGCCGTGGTCATCGCTCCCGGCCCGGCGTGCCCGAGCACCAGGTCGGCCGAGGATCCGGTGACCTGCGCGGCGCTGGGGTAGCGAACGACGCGGTGGTTCATCGTGTCGGCGATGTAGAGGTCGCCGGTGCTCGGGTCGTAGTCGAGCCCCTTCGGTGATCGCAGTGAATCTGCGGTCGCGGTCGCCTGGCCTCGGTTGGCCTGGCCGAACGAGCTTCCGTACGCCGACTGACCCAGCACGTCCGTGGCTGCCATACCGGTGGTCGGCGAGTCGTTGAAGATCATCACCTTGCTGTTGGTCTCGCTCAGCACGGCGATGCGGCGCGCGGCTCCCACGCCCTTGACGCTGACGTCGATCGGGCCGTACATCTTGGTGTTCGTGCTGCCGGCAGAGGTCGTCGTGAAGTCGGGCTGGCCCAGGACGAAGTCTGCGGGCTTTCCGTCAGTAGCAGGCCAGCCGTTCCACACGAGCACACGGTTGTTGCCGTGATCTGCGACGTAGAGATAGGTGCCGTCGTAGAACACGCCCTGAGGATTGGCCATGCTCGTCCTCGATGGCGAGGATGGATTGCCGCAGCTCGAACCGTTCCACTGGTTGTTCGCGCAGGTGTTGCCGACGCCGTAGCCGCTCTGGCCGAGCACCGTGACGGCCGGGTGTGACCCGTTCGTCGTGGGGAACGAGTTGAACAGCAGCACGCGGTGGTTCACCGGGTCGGACACGATCGAGTTGGTACCGTCGGTCCACACACCACCGACATCGCCGAGCTGGTCGGCGGCACTGCCGCCCGAGTTGGTCGTCAGCGACGCCTGCCCGTACGCCGCCGTGCCGAAGTCGGAATCGGCGAGCGCGGCTTCGTTCTTGGTGAGGAGCACGATGCGGTGGTCGAAGGAATCGCCGACTGCGATCCGGAGTGAGGCTCCGTCGCCCGCAACGGCCACGGCCGCGGGATTGTTGGTGCCCATGCTGATCGGCCCATACGCCCACGACCAGCGCACGTTCGGTGTGCTGCCGCTCCCGACCGGGGCCTTCCACAGGTAGTTCGTCGGCGACTGGCCGTTGACCGTAGGTCGAGTCGCCCAGCGGGTGACGCGGTTCATGTAGGTGTCGGCCACGTACACGCTGCCGCTCCCGTCGACCGCGACGGCGGCCGGCTGGTTCATGCCGTACTCAGCGAAGTTGTTCGCGAACGGCGCTCCGGCGGCGTAGGTCGCGGCAACGGACGCGCCCGATCGAGCGACGCTGCTGAGCCGAGCATCGTCGAGGTCACCGTGGAAGAACTCCTTGGCGACGTTGTCGACGTTGTCGAAGCCGAGCGCCAGCGGCTGGTTGGGCGTGTCGGCAGGGCCGGTCACGCCGAGCGAGGCACGCTGCACGCCGTCGACGTACAGGCGCATGGTCGTTCCGTCGTAGGTACCGGCCGCGTGGTGCCAGACACCGTTGACCCACGGCCCACTCGGCGTGCAGATCGTCTTGAACGAGACGCCGTTGCCCTGGGTGAACATGAAGCAGAGTTCGCTCGTGCCCTTGTCGAAGTAGAGCTCGTAGTTCGTGGCGATGGTCGAATCCTGCTGCCGTGAGAACAGCGCCGGCTGGCTGGTGCCACTGGTGATGTCAGAGGTTCGGAACCACGTCTCCACCGTGAAGTTCGCGGTCAGGTTGAGTGCCGTCGACGTCGGCGTCACGTAGCCCTGGCTCGCCCCGCTGAAGCCTGCGGCCTGGTTGAACGCTGCGACGGTCCGCCCGGCGCCGTCGGCACGCCCACCGGCGTCAGCGTCAGGGCGTTGGCAGTGGAGTCGGTGCGCGGTCCGTACGCGGTGTCGAAGTGCCAGAGGCCGACGACCCCCGGGATCTGGGCCACTGAGCGCTCGGTGTAGCTCGACGAGCCGAGCAGCATGTCGGAGTTCTGGCTCACGCCGAAGTTGACGGCGCGGGCCGGAGCGGGGAACACGGCAGCCAGCGTCAGCAGCATGGCAGCGATGAGCACGGATCCCCACACGCCGGCCGCCGCGCCCCGCAAGGGGGCGCGCGACGCGTGCGTATGTAAGGACGGCATGGGCACACGAGACCATCGGCCTCCGAGGCTCAGGTATTGAGTAATTCGAGGTGTCACGGGACGACACCTTCTGCATGTGGATGTTCCGATTCGGGGCATGACCCCCAACGGCAGGCGAAGCGACGGTGATCCGACGGGCAGGTGTCGGCGAAGCGGCGGTCGGATCGCGCAGGGCGTGCCCAGCAACTGACGGCAGTGGGCCGACGGCGGCGCACGTGGTAGCTTTCCGTACCATGGAAGCATCTACCTCGAAGCGCACCCGTCCCCGCCGCGACGCCGACGACGGCACCGACACCGTCGACGAGCAGCGCCGCCAGATGGCCCTGCGCCACGTGCGCCAGTATCCCGATCCGGTGTTGCGCGTGCCCACCGACGAGGTGACCGAATTCGACGAGGAGCTCGCCGCGCTCGTCGAGCGCATGGCGAGCATCATGGGCGATGCCCATGGCATCGGTCTCGCCGCTCCGCAGCTCGGGCTGCGCCTGCGCCTGTTCGTGTACCAGCCGGAGGAGGGCATGGCCGAAGCGGTCGTGAACCCGAAGATCACCTGGTCGAGCGACGAGACCGACCTCGACGAGGAAGGCTGCCTCTCGCTCGGCGATGCCGTGCGCGTTCCCGTTCGACGCCCCGTGGCCGTCAAGGTCGAGGCGCAGACCGTGAGCGGCAAGCCGAAGTCGTGGGACCTCGACGACTACTACGCCCGCGTCTTCCAGCACGAGATCGATCACCTCGACGGCGTGCTGATGATCGACCGTGTCGAAGGCGACGAGTTCCGTTCGGGCGCGATGGCGCTGCTGCGACCGCGGCCCTGACGCATGGCGATCGCGTTCGCAGGTACCGCACCGTTCGGCGCAGCCATCCTGCGTGGCCTGCTCGACGGGCCCGGTGACGGGCGACCCGGGCGCGATATCGCGCTCGTGTTCTCACAGCCCGATCGCCCGGCCGGGCGTGGCAAGAAGCTGTCGAGCCCGCCCGTCGCGGAGCTCGCGCGGGAGCGCGGCCTGCGGCTCATCCAGCCCGACCGGCTGCACTCGGAAGAGCTCCTCGCGCTGTACGCCGAGCTCGGCATCACGACGTTCGTCGTCGCGGCGTTCGGCCAGATGGTGCGGGAGCCGCTCCTGAGTGACTTCCTCATGATCAACGTGCACGGCTCGCTGCTGCCGGAGTACCGCGGCGCGGCCCCCGTCGAACGCGTGATCATGGATGGGCGCGACGAGACCGGCGTCGACATCATGCAGATGGAGGCCGGGCTCGACACCGGCGGCGTGGCCGTCGAGGCGCGCGTGCCGATCCACCTCGACGACGACGCCGGTAGCGTGTTCGCGAAGCTCGAGGTCGCCGGCACGCTCGCGCTCTTCGATGCGCTCGACGCCGCCGACGCGGGCACGCTCACCTTCACGCCGCAGCCCAGCGAGGGCGCGACCTACGCGCACAAGATCACGGCGGTCGACCGCATGCTCGACCCGGCGCGCACGTCGCGTCAGCTGCACGACCAGGTGCGCGCCCTCAGCCCGCACGTGGGGGCATGGCTCAACGTCGACGGTGCCCGCCTCGGCCTGTGGCGCACGGCGATCGTGACCGACGCGCCGACCTCGGTCGATCGCACCCCGGGCGCCGTGTGGCACGACAACCAGCGCCTGCTGATCGGCACCGCCGACGGCGCACTCGACGTGCTCGAGCTGCAGCCGCCCGGCAAGCGCCGCATGGTGGCGGCCGACTGGCTGCGTGGACTGCGTATGCCACTCGAGCGGGCGACCGCTCCGGAGCAGCCGCAGGCATCGTCGTGACCGGTCGCACGCAGCCTCGTCGGCTCAAGCGCCCGACGAAGGTGACGCAGGCGCGCTGGGCAGCGTGGCTCGTCATCCGCCGCACGTTCGACGAGGGCGCCTGGACCGATCGCGCCTTCACGAGCGTCGCCGAGCAATTGTCACTCGAGGGTCGCGAACGCGCTTTCGCGCAGCGTCTCGCCTACGGCACGGTGCAGCAGGCCAAGCGCCTCGACCACGTGATCGGCGTGCTCGGCAAGCGCCCGCTCGCGAAGCTCGATCCGCCGGTGCTGCACGCCCTCCGCCTCGGCCTCTACGAACTGCTCGAGCAGGAGGGCGACCGGGCGCGCGACGACGGTACGCTCGTCGCCGGTGGCAGCAGCGCCCACGCCGCGGTGAGCCAGGCCGTCGAGCTGGTTCGGGGGGTGGTCGGCGAACGCGCCGTCGCCTTCACGAACGCGATCCTGCGCCGCGCGCAGGTCGATGCGCGCACCCTCCTCGCGAAGCTCGACTCGTCGAGCGACGACGACCTGGCCGTGCTGCTCTCGATGCCCGAGTGGCTGGTCACGCGGGCGCGCCGTGGTCACGGCGACCTCGCGATCGCGGCGCTCGTCGCCCAGAACGACTCGCACGCGAACGGCACCGCGTTCCGCATCAATGCCGCGCATCCCGATGTCAGTCGACTGACATCCGTGCTCGAGGAGCACGGCATCGATTCGGTCTCGGGTGCGCTCGCCGACGGTACGCCGGTTCCGGGCTCGCTGCTCATCAATGGCTCCACCGCCAACGCCTCGCCGTTGGTGGAGGACGGCCTGCTCGTGCCGCAGTCGCTGGCCTCGCAGCTCGTCGCGGAGCACCTCGGCATCACGGGTGCGAACGCGCGCGTGCTCGACATGTGCGCGGCGCCGGGCGGCAAGACCACCCACATCGCGTCGCTGCTCGGACCGGGCGGTGACGTGCTCGCGGTCGAGCTCCACGAGCACCGCGCATCGTCGATCACGAAGCTCGCCGAGCGCACGCGCACGGCCGACCGCATCACGGTGCGTGTCGGTGATGCGGTGGAGCTGTCGCCGGAGGAGGTCGGCACCTTCGACTTCGTGCTGCTCGACGCGCCCTGCACCGGCACGGGCGTGCTCGCGGGCCGACCCGATGCCCGCTGGAAGCGCAGCGATTCCGACGTCGACGAACTCGTCGCCCTGCAGGAGCGGCTGCTCGCGACGGCCCAGCGCCTCGTGCGCCCGGGCGGGGTACTCGTGTATTCGACGTGCTCGATCCTGACCGAGGAGGACGAGGCCGTCGCCGCCGGGGTCGATCGAGAGTTCTTCACGCCCGACGTCGAGCTGCGCACGTGGCCACAGGTGCACGGCACCGAGGGGTTCTACATCGCCCGGTTCACCCGCCTGGGAGAGCGCTGACATGCCCGCGCTCGGCGCCGCCGCGATTCCGCGCACCGACGATCCCATCGATCGGGCCCTGCTCGAACGGACGCTCGACCTCGCCGAGCTGGGGCGTCCCGCAGCGCGACCGAACCCCGTGGTCGGTGCCGTGCTCGCGCTGCCCGACGGCACCGTGCTCGCGACCGGACACCATCCGCGCCGCGGCGAGCCGCACGCCGA
>JAOPYW010000121.1 GCA_025964405.1 Thermoleophilia bacterium
GCTTGCGCACCCAGGTCGTGGCGGAATCGCTGGTGTAGAGCACATTCCCGTCGGAGTCACTCGCGATCATCGTCTGGTCGTCGATCGAATCGACGTCGCGCAGGTCGTTGAGCGTTCCCGTGTAGCTGTTCCACGACGTACCGTTGGCGGTGTGCATCTCGGGTCCACCGTCTGCGCTCATCACCAGCGATGTCCCACCGGGCGCCGCGAGGTTGTCGACGGGAGCGGTGAACGGGACGTACGCCCGAGCCCACGAGACGCCGGAATCGATCGTGTGGAACACGAGCCCGTCGAGCCCGCCGACCCAGGCCTCGGTCGCCGAGACGACATCGATCGACTCGAGGTTCACATTCGCCGGCACCGGTGTGACCTCCGCCCACAGCGTGCCACTGTTGGTCGAGCGGAACACTCGGCCGCCGTCTGCCGCGAACCAGACCGTGGCGGGCGTTCCGGGCGAGGCCATGACGTCGTTCGCGTAGGCGGAGGCCGCGCCGCCCGAGCTGAGCAGGGTCCATGCGCTGCCGTTGCTGTTGATGCTGCGGCACACGGCACCGTTGCCCGCGACGAATGCGGTGGTCGAGCTGACTGCGTCGATCTCCTCCGCATAGCCGCACGCCCCGAGGCTGCGGCTGCTCCAGGCGGTCGCCCCCGCGTTCGCCGTGTAGCGCGCGTTCGGCCCGTTGATCGCCCATGCGGTAGTGGCATCGACGGCATCGATGCCTGCGATCGTAGCGGGCGCGTTGCCCACGTTGGTCCATGTGGGTGGGTTGGCGTTGAGGTTGCTCGACACCCGCACCAGCCCGTCGCCGGCCCGCCATCCAACCGTGGTCGACACCACCGCGGTGTAGCGCGTCGTGCCGCCTCCCGGCGCGAACGACTGCCAGGTCGCGCCCCCGTCCATCGAACGCTGGAACGCGCCGGTGACGTCCCACTGGTCCTGGAGGATGATCATGCCGGTGCCGGCGTGCGAGATGTCCTGCTGGCCGTCACCGTTGAGCTTCCAGTCCCAGCCCGTCGGGATGCCGACCATCGCGTTGCCCGTTCGATCGGGCTGGTAGATCTGGAGCATGGCGCTCGAGTTGCTCGACGAGAACGTGAAGCGACAGACGCTGGCACCGGTCGCCGTGAGCGCAGACGACCCGGCCACCACCGACCCGATCGCCCAAGCGGGCCGCTGACCGCACTGGTTGCTGAGCGAGATCGCCGGCAGCACCGTCACGCTGACGACGCTCGTGGAGCCCGCTCCGTTGCCGACGTCGGGGTTGCTCGACCAGATGGCGGCGACCACGACGCACGTCATCAGCGCGTGCTTCCATCCCGGGAAGCGCAGGCGTCGCGCGCGAGCTGGGGTGCGGGCCGATGACATCGATCAATCATCGGCCTCGCGCACGTGGAGATTGAGCGAATTCGAGCGAATTCGCTCGCACGGCCTCCCTCCGACCACCGACGGCTAGATCGCCCACCTGATGCCGACGTCGGAGGCCGCGATGGCGTACCACCCAGCATCGGCACCGGTCACGTAGAGCCATCGCCACTGGCTGGCGCCCTGATAGGGCGCGAGGTAGCCCTCGCGACCGACGGCGATCCGCTTCGCCACCCAGCTCGTGCCGGTCCAGCGGAACGTCTCGACCGTCGCCTGCACGAGGCACTGCGCACCGACGTATCCGGTGCCGAAGTAGTTCGAGATGGGCTGGAAACCACAGCTTCCCGGGCGGCCCGCGATGCCGTACCACCCCTCGACCGCAGGGTAGGCCGTCGACGGCGCCCAGCACTCGGTGCGAGCCCAGCCCACCGCGTCACGTGCAGAGGTGCAGCGCTGCGGGTTCTCGGCCGCGTCGTGTGCCGACGCGATCGGTGCAGCCGCGAGCGACATCAGCGCACAGGCGGCCACGGTGAGCACGAGCAGGGCGGCGCGAAGGCGCCCGACAGGCAGAGCAAGCATGAGATCCATCCCCGAATCAGGCTCCCGTCCGTGGAGCACTCACTCCAAGGTGCGCCGGCCGCAGCGATGCGTCAAGTCGACAGGTGTCGCGGCTTCGGGGGAGCCGTGCGCGGGCCGCGGCCCAGCGGGATCAGTTCGAGGGGTCGTGCAGCGTCGGGAAGGTGCCGGGGCGTGCGCGGCGCCGATCACGGTCGAGACGTCGCTCGCGGTCCTCCTCCGAGACGTCACCCTCGCCACCGCGTCGATCAGACGTGCGACGGTCGATGATGACCTGCACGTTCGAGTTCGACTGGTAGTGGTCGACGAGCTTGTCGTACAGCTCATCGGCCAGTTCGGGTGGAATCACGCAGTAGATCATCGGTTCGGAGCCTCGTCGTTCGTGGTCACCTGCGCAGGAGCCTGCCCAGCTGCGTCGCCGATCTCACCTGCTTCGCGAACCGTGCCGTCGGTCGCGACGATGCAGTTCCAACGCTGCCAGCGCGGCTGGAGCTCGGAGAGGTACTGGCCGCGGTGCTGTTCGATGCCGTCGGGCATGACCCGGAACTGGTACCAGACGATCTCCCACGCCACGGTGAGGATGACCTCGCGGTCGGTGGCGGAGCGGGGCGCGACGCTCGAGCGGGGCGCGCCGAGGGTGCGGTACAGGCCCGCGAGCGTGCGGGCGTGGGGCGACTGGTTGA
>JAOPYW010000187.1 GCA_025964405.1 Thermoleophilia bacterium
GTGGCGCGGCGGGTCGTCGTCGGCCGATCCCGCGCGCGCCTCGACGTACTCGCGGAACGCCGCCAAGGCTTCGCCGGTGGATGCGCCGCACACGGCTTCGACGAACGCGCGTGGGCCCGCGACGACGTGGTGCTCGTCACCCTCGAGGTAGGCGAAGTCGCCACCCGGGCTCGTGAACAGCGCGTGTGCAGGGCGCTCGGCGATGGCTGCCGCGACCCCGTCGGCATCGAGCGCGCGGAGCGCGATGCGGCGCAGACCGTCGGCGAGCACGATGCGACCTCCGGTCAACTGCCACCGCGCCCGGGGCGCGAGGTCGACCTGCACGAGCCCGTCGACCTCGAGGTCGCGCAGGGCCGCGACGAAGCGGCCGAGCTCGGCACCGTCCTCGCCGAGGCGCTCACCGTCGCGCGGGACGGCGCTCCATCCGCGGCGCCAGGCCGCCGCCACCAACCCACGGAAGTCGAAGTAGGCGGTGCCGGTGAGGAGCTCCTCGGCCAAGGCGTTGAATGCGCGCGCCCGCTCGGTGTCGTCCACCTCGGCGGGATCGGTCGGCGCCGGCTCGGGCGACGCGGCGGGGCTGGCCAGCGCGCCGTCGGCTGCGCCGGTCAACTCCTCCAGCAGCCACGTGCGGAGGGAGGCGTGGAGGAACGCGACCTGCGCGCGCAGGGGACGCTCGGCCGCGGCGCGCACGTCGGGGGCGAGGGTGTCGTTACGCGCGCGGTCGCGCGCGCGCACGAGGAGCTCCACGAGGGTCCGGAGGTCGACGCGGGCACTACCGAACCGCTCGAAGTCGTCGGTGCGGGCTGCGTGCGCATCGATGCCGCGCCCCAGCTCGGCGAGCGTGATCGTGCCGGCCTCCCATGCGTCGAGGGCTCGCAGCAGGGCGCACAGCTCCACCAGTGTCGTGCGGACGGCGAGTGCGGCGCCGACGCGACCGGTGACACGCAACACGTCGCTGACGAGTGCGGCATCGGTGTCGACAGTGGCGTCGAGGGCGGTGATGAATCGATCGCGCTGCGCCCCGGAGCGGGTGAGCACGTCGAGCACGGAGAAGGTGCGGTCGGTCGGCATGGTGTGCCACCAGCGTACTCCCTCCGGCAAGCGAACGGAGTGGTGGCCCCGGGGCCAGTTCGGTGCCCTGAGGAGGACACTAGCGACTGTTCTCGCTGAGCCGACTTGCACGACATGACAGACTGTGCCGGTAGAGAGTGGCTTACCGGGGTGCCGTCAAGTGCGGAGTTCCTCACACTTGACGAAGGCATACATGACCGATTCCGTTGTTCCGTTTTCCAGCATCGCTGGCCTGCATCCGCGTACCGCCGAGGCGCTCGAGCGCCGAGGAATGAAGAACGCGTTCCCCGTCCAGGCGGCCGTGATTCCCGCCGGCATCGAAGGCCAGGACCTGCTCGTGCAGTCGCCGACCGGCTCGGGCAAGACGCTCGCGTTCGGCCTGCCGATCATCGAGCGCCTCGAGCGCAACACCCGCCAGCCGGGCGCACTCATCCTCGTTCCGACACGTGAACTCGCCATCCAGGTCTGCGGCGACCTCGAGGAGCTCGCCACCGGCAAGCAGCTGCGCACGATCGCCGTCTACGGCGGCGCGCCGATCCATCGCCAGGCCCAGGCCTGCCGCGACGCGGCGATCGTCGTCGCCACGCCGGGTCGCCTCGCCGACCTGATGCGCCAGCGCAAGATCGACCTGCGCAAGGTGCAGATCGTCGTGCTCGACGAGGCCGATCGCATGCTCGACATGGGCTTCCAGCCGCAGGTCGACGAGATCCTCGAGACGATGCCGGGCGGCCACCAGGTCATGCTCTTCTCGGCCACGCTCGAAGGACGCGTCGCCAAGATCGCCGAGACGTACACGACCGACCCGCAGATCGTGCGCACCGAGCGTGCCGTCGGCGAGGGTGGCCAGATCGAGCACGTGCTCTGGAACACCACGGGCGGCATCAAGGTCGACACCGTGCTCGAGGCGCTCGAGACCGAGCGTGACCTCGCCGTCATCTTCGTGCGCACCCAGCGCAGCGCCGACACGCTCTGCGAGCGACTCCACGCCCACGGCGTGCGTGCCACCGCCATCCACGGCGGCATGAACCAGGGCCAGCGAACGAGCGAGTACCGCCGGTTCCAGTCGGGCCAGGTCGACACGCTCATCGCCACCGACGTCTTCGCCCGCGGCATGGACCTCGACCGCATCACGCTCGTCATCAACTACGACATCCCCGAGGATGCCGACACCTACCGTCACCGCGCGGGCCGCACCGGTCGCGCAGGCCGCACCGGCCTCGCCATCACGATGATGACCGGCCAGCAGAAGAAGCAGATGCGTCGCATGATCCGCGAGGCGGGCCTCGACCTCGCGATCTTCGACAGCGTGCGCAACACGCGCAACACGCGACGCGAGCCGCTGCCCGAGGGCCAGCACTTCCGCCTCACCAAGCAGGCTCCGGCCTCGCGGCCGCATCGCGACCGCGGCGCACAGCGCCCGGGTGCACGCACTGCCGGTGGTCGCCCCGCATGGGCTGGCCCGGGCAAGGCAGCCGGCGAGCGCGTGAACTTCCGGCGCGAGGCAACGCGACCCGACGCCAAGGGCACGCCCGGTGGCCCGGGCGGCGGCGAGGTCATCAGCTACGACCCGGCCAAGGGCTTCGGCTTCATCAGTCCCGACGGCGGCGGCGACGACGTGTTCTTCCACCGCAAGGCGATCGGCGAGACCATCGACCAGAACGACCTGCGCCGCGGCGTTCGCGTGGCCTACGGCACGCAGCAGCACGATCGTGGCGTCCGCGCCTCGAACGTCGTCATCGCGCACTGAGCAGTCGCGACCGCGATGCGGTCGCGACACGAGGAACGAGCATCGACCAGAGCATCCTCCTGGGCCTGAGCGACCAACGCCGCATCGCGGCGCTGCGCCGCACGTGCCTGATGGATGCTCCGCAGGAGAGCCTCGACCGCCTGGCCGACCTGGCTGCGCGCGTCGTGGGCGCCCCGGTCGGGCTGGTCGCGCTCGTCGACGTCGATCGCTCGTACTTCGTCGGCATGGAAGCGCCCGAAGGCACGCCACGTAACGTCGAGCTGACCCACTCCTACTGCAAGCACGTGGTGCTCGACGACGCTCCCGTCGTGATCGAAGATGCGCGCACCGACGCGCGCTTCCACGACAACCTCGCGATCCGCGACTTCGGGGTGGTGGCCTACCTCGGTGTTCCGGTGCGCGACCTGTCGGGGTCGGTGCTCGGGAGCCTCTGCGTGATGGACGTGGTGCCCCACGCATGGACCCCCGAGCACGTCGGGCTGCTCGAGGACATCGCGCTCGCCGTCGTGGCGGAGATCGAGATGCGGACCCTGCTCGCCGAGCGGGATGGGGCCCTCGAGTACCAGACCCACGCACGCGCACGCGTGGAGGTCGAGCGAGGCCGCTACATGTTGCTCACCCACGTCGGCGACATCACGTCGAGCGTCGAGGATCCGGCGATGCTGTCGCAGCTCATCGCGCAGGCCGCGGTTCCCGACACGTGCGACTGGTGCATCGTGGAGCTCGCGCCGACGCCTGACGCACGCGAGCCGATCGTCGGCATCGGCGCGGCGACCGACGAACTACGTGCCCAGGTCGAGGAGATGCGAGCGGTCGCGCGGGCTTGGCCGGGCTGGCGGTCGCCGACGCTCCTCGCCTTCGAGCACCGCGCCCCGCGGCTGCTCCCCGACGCGAGCCTTGCCGACCTCGTCGAGCCGGGCCACCTCGACGACGTCCCACCCCGCCTGCAGGAGCTCGTCGAGTCGACCGGGCTCCGCGTCATCTCCGCGGTCCCACTCGCGGCGCGTGGCCGCATCATCGGGGCCGTGTCGTTCATCCGGCGCAGCGTGGCGCTCGGGTTCGACGAGGCCGAACAGGCGCTGCACCACGAGATCGCGCGCCGCGCCGCGCTGGCCATCGATGCCGCCCGGATGCGGATCGACCTCGAGCAGCGGGCGCAGGCGGCGCTCGTGATCGAGACCATCGGCGAGGGCGTGGTGCTCCTCGATGCCGACCGGCGCGTGCAGCTGTGGAACCCGGCGATGGCCACGATGACCGGCATCTGCGCGAGCAACGCGCGAGGCCGAGCGCTCGACGACATCGCGCCGGAGCTCACCGAGTTCGTGACTGCGGCGGTGCAGCCCGACGCCGTCGAACGACACGTCAGCATCGGCGAGGCAGATGCCCAGCGGTGGCTCGCCGTGACCGCGGTGCAGTTCGAGGGCGGCAGCGTGCTCGCCCTGCGCGACATGACCGCCGCGCATGCGCTCGAACAGACCCGCCACGAGCTGATCGCCACGGTCTCGCACCAGCTGCGCACTCCGGTCGCATCGGTGCTCGCCGCGGCCATCACCCTGCAGCGCACCGACATCGAGTTGAGCGCGGAGGTGACGAGCCAGGTCATCGACACGATCGTCGAGCAGGGGCAGCGGCTCTCCGACCTGAGCGCCGACGTGCTGCTCGCCTATCGCCTCGGCAACGAAGCACACCAGGTCGGCGAACTCGACATCGACGTCGCTCCGCTGCTGACGGAAGTCGCGCAGGCCGCGCGACACGGGCTCGGACCGGAGCACGTGCTCGAGCTGCAGCTCGGAACCGACCTCCCGAAGGTGGTGGGAGACGAGCATGCACTGGTGCAGGTCTTCGGCAACCTCGTCGACAACGCGCTCAAGTACTCCCCCGACGGCGGCACCGTCACGATCCACGCGCGTGTCGAGGGCGGCGAGGTGCACATCCACGTCGACGACGAGGGCGTCGGTATCCCCGAAGCCGAGCGCCACCGCGTGTTCGAGCGCTTCTATCGCCTCGATCCCGACATGGCGCGGGTCGCGGGCGGTACCGGCCTCGGCCTGTTCGTGGCTCGCGAACTGGTGCACCTCATGGGAGGACGCGTGCTCGTCGCGGCACGCCCACGCGGCACGCGTTTCACGGTCGCACTGCAGCGCGCGTAGCGGTGGCGCCGGCCGACGGGCGACACGCGTCGTGACGGCTAACCGGACGAGGTGCGGGCACAGCTTTCCCAGATGCCAGCTCGCCTCCGTCGCTCCGATCCATCCCGCCCGGGCCTGACCCGACGTCGTCGTGGCCGCGGGTTCGCCTACCTCGACCCAGGTGGTGCACCCGTCACCGACGCGGCGACCCTCGATCGGATCAAGGCACTGGTCATCCCACCGGCATGGACCGACGTCTGGATCTGTCCGCACGACAACGGCCACCTCCAGGCGATCGGCACCGACGCAGCCGGCCGGCGCCAGTACCTGTATCACGCACACTGGGCCGAACAGCGCAGCCGGGCGAAGTTCGCACGGATGGACACGTTCGCCGCGGCCCTGCCGCAGCTGCGCGAGCGCGTGGCGACCCTGCTCGACGGCAGTGAGGCCGACGGGCCGACGCGCGAGCGCGTGCTGGCGCTGGCTGTGCGGTTCCTCGATCGCGCGTACTTCCGCATCGGCTCCGAGCAGTATGCCGCCCAGCACGGCACCTACGGGCTCGTCACGGTGCGGCGCGAGCACGTGACCCTCCACCCCCCGCACACCGTGCAGTTCGATTTCCCCGCCAAGCACGGCATCCGCATGGTGCGGCGCGTCGAGGATCCGAGTGCGTTCGCCCTGGTCGAGGTGCTGCGGAGGCGGCGTGGCGGTCCCGACGCCGTGCTCGCGGCGCGAACCGGACGAAGCTGGGCACCGATCTCCGCCGGCGACGTCAATGACTTCCTCCGGGAGTCGACCGGCATCGACTGCAGCGCCAAGGACTTCCGCACCTGGCACGGCACCGTGCTCTGCGCGATCGCACTGGCCTCGCAGGCACGGGACGTGCGGGACGCAGGAAAGGAGCCCGGGGCTTCGCCCACGGCGCTGAAGCGCGAGGTCGCGTTCGCCGTCAAGGAGACCGCGATGTTCCTCGGGAACACGCCGACGGTCGCGCGCAGCTCCTACATCGACCCCAGGGTGATCGACCGATATCGCGACGGACGCACCATCCAGCCCGGTATCGATCGCCTCCTGCGCCTGGACGACCTCGGGGAACTCGACGTGCAGCTCGTGGCGGAGGCGGCGACCCGGCGGCTGCTCGAGGATCGAGCTCCGGCGACGATCGCGCGGGCCGCAGAGCATGTCATTCGCGAGGAACTCGCTCCAGCGTGAGGTGCACTCCTACCGATTTCGCAACGTATCTCCGGATTTCGCGAATACGTGCAGTTTGTTGAAAACCCGTTGCGGCATATCCAACAGGTCAGTGCACGTCGGAGGCCCTCGAGAACACCATTCCGAGCCCTCCGATCTCATCTACCGTCATCGAACAATGGAGACAAACATCATGGGTATCATCGCGTTCCTCCTCCTCGGCGTCATCGCCGGTGCCATCGCCAAGGCCCTCATGCCGGGCAACGACGGCGGCGGCTTCTTCCTCACCATGGTGCTGGGTGTCATCGGCGCAGTCGTCGGTGGCTTCCTCGCAGCAGCGCTCTTCGATGCGCATCCGATGGACGAGTTCTTCGACCTCTCGACCTGGGCATGCGCCATCGTCGGCTCGATCATCGTGCTGGCCGTCTACCGCATGACGCTCGGCTCGGGTGACCGCTCGCGCGTCTAGTCGACCTGCATCACCCACCCTGCAACGACGAGGGGGCGCGCCGGGGCCTTCCCCCGCGCGCCCCC
>JAOPYW010000172.1 GCA_025964405.1 Thermoleophilia bacterium
CAGCAGCACCAGGACGCCGAGGGCGATCACGGCATAGAGCGGCGCGAGGAGCATCACGCTGTCGCCACCCACCGGTACGGGCACGCGGAGGGTCAGCACGAGCGCACCGGCAGCGAGCAGCCACCGCTCCCGCCCGATGAGCAGGCGCGCGACGAACCAGCCCACGATCAGCGCCACGGCACCGACGGGGAGCAGGAGTGGCCAGCGGTCGCGGATCGATGCCGGCGCGATCGCGAGCGCCAGTCCGATCCAGCCGAGGAGCAGGAGCGCCACGCCGACGAGGCGGGCACGTCGCGAGCGCGTGACGCCACGGACGACGCCGCCGGAGGAGGCGACGATGGCTGCGCAGGTGGCGATGATCTCGACGCCGGTCATGCTTCGCCGGCCTCCTCGAGCGTGCCGTCGAGGGGGAGGCGCGTGGGGTTGCCGGCGACGTCGCGCAGCACGATGGTGGCACCGACCAGGTCGAGGTCGCGCGCGCCGCGCACGATGAAGCGCACGGAGACGAAGCCGCGGGGGCGATCGTCGGGGAGCGATGCGGCGGCATCCTGCTTCGGGGTCGACAGCGCCGGAGCCGTGTCCCGTGACGCGTCGTCGTCGGGATCGAACGCGAGCACGGTGCCGTCGGCGAGCTGGAGCTCGATGGCGCCCACGCCCTCGTTCACGTAGAGGAGGCCGCCGAGGTTGTCGCCGCGTCGGCGGGCCACGGCGAGCTCGGCATCGAGCGGGCGCGTGTCGATCTCGAGCGCCTTGGCCGGGCCGTAGACGCGGTCGTCGCCGGCGCGCCGGATCTCGACCCGATAGCTGCCGTCGGGCAGCACGTGCCCGTCGTTGTCGAAGCCGGGGAAGGGGATCTTCACGGGGCGGGCCGTGAACCGACCGCGCCGGATCGTACGGGCGAGCTTCCCGTGCTCGTCGACCAGGGTGATGGTGAGCCGTTCGGGCTGCTTGGTGCGGAAGCGCACGAGTGCTTCGTCCTGCACGCCGTCACCGTTGGGCGAGATGACCTGGGTGACGTAGGGCTCGTTGAACGGCCCGATCCTCGCCTCGATGCGATGGACGAGGAAGACCGCCGCGGCGGCAGCAGCGGCAGCGACGAACAGGAGCAGGGGAGCGAGGAGGCGCTTCGACACCCGGTGATCCTACGCCGGTTGGATCAATCGCCGAGCAGGCCGCGCACGCGCTGGCCCTCGAGCGTGCCCTGTGCCTGCTTCGCCTGCGCGGGATCCGCAGCTGCGAGGTCCTTGAGTGCGTAGAGGCGGTCGTAGGCGTCATGGAAGTTCACGACGGAGTTGGCGGCGTCTGCGGTCGTGTTCGCACGCAGGCGCTTGAGCAGCATCTGGTCGAGCGAGTCGAGGCCGGTGTCGCCGGTCGCGGCCTTCGAGGTCTTCTGGCCCTGCGCCGCGTCGACCGCGCCCGCACCGAGGATGTGGGCGAGCGGTTCGCTGAGCTGTGACTGGTCGATGCGCATAGGGAGAGTCTTTCCCGCGCGGGGCCGAAGAAAACGCCGACACGCCGCACGTGGCCGCTCCTACACGCCGGCGCCCTGCAGGCGATAGGCCTCGATGAGCACCTCTGCGACCTCGGGTCGCGAGAACTGCGGCGGCGGCACCTCGCCACGACCGAGCATCTCGCGCACCTTCGTGCCGGAGAGGAAGACGTGGCTGGCTGCGTCGTGGGGGCAGGTCTTCTCGCTCCCCATGCCCTCGCACCGCAGGCAGTAGAAGGCGTGCTCGAACTTGAGGATCGTGATGCCGAGCTCGTCGCGCGTGAAGCGATCGGTGAGCTGCTGCGCCTCGTAGGTGCCGTAGTAGGAGCCGACGCCGGCGTGGTCGCGCCCCACGATGAAGTGGGTGCAGCCGTAGTTCTTGCGAGTCAGGGCGTGGAAGATCGCCTCCCGCGGTCCGGCGTAGCGCATGGCAGCGGGGAACACGGCGAGGTGGGCGTGGTCGCGTGCGAAGTAGGCGTCGAGGAGCACCTCGTAGCAGCGCAGGCGCACCTCGGCCGGGATGTCACCCTCCTTCGTGCGCCCGACGAGCGGATGGATGAGCACGCCGTCGGTGACCTCGGCAGCGCACTTGAGCAGGTACTCGTGCGCGCGGTGGATCGGATTGCGGGTCTGGAAGCCTGCGGCCGTGCGCCACCCCTTGGCCGCGAAGGCGGTACGCGTCTCGCGGGGTGTCTGCAGGTAATCGCCGAACAGGTTCGGTCGTAGGTCGAACGCCCGGATCGGTCCTCCCAGGACCTGCTCGCCCTGTGCGTAGACGATGGCCACGCCCGGGTGCTCGGCGTCGTCGGTGCCGAAGATCGCCCGCGCCTCGGCTGCCTGGTCGCCGGTGTAGCGGTCGGTGACCTGCATCGTCGCGAGCAGCTGGCCGTCGGGCGCGGCGAGCGCGACCTCGTCGGCGTCGGGCGCCTCGTCGACGCGCAGCGTGATGGCGAGCGGCCACACCGTTCCGTCGGCCAGGCGGATGTCGGCGAGCACCGATCGGTAGTCGGCCTCCGTGAGGAACCCGGTGAGCGGGCTCATGGCGCCGACGGCGATCATCTCGAGGTCGGCGGCCTGCGTGTCGGTGAGCGTCACGACCGGCAGCGTCGCGGCATGTGCGCGCAGGTCGTCGGCCTCGGCGCCCGTCGCGAGGCGGTCGACGAGCGTGCCGCCGTGCGGGCGCACGAGGTCGTCGACGGAGACGGGCGGACGATGCGGGGCATCGATGAAGTCGGGCATGCGGGAGGGGCTCCTGGTGGACGAGATGCGGCCACCGAACGGGGGGCGTGGCGTCGTCTGCAATTCTCCCACGCGGCGCACGGCCACGTCGTGCATGCCGTCGCGTGGCCGTCCTTGCCCCCGGGGCGGCCCGTTCCGTGGGGGAGCTGAACCCACGGCCCGATGCCGGTTTGCAGGGTGGGCCGGCCAGATGGTGGCCGTTTCTGCAACGGACGGGTGCGGCCACTTCGACACTCCGGTGTATGGCCGCCTCTGCCCAGCACAGGCGCAGCCCGAAATGGGCCACACCTCGACACCCCCACGAGGATCGCACGTGACCGTAGCACTGACGACAGCACAGCAGCTCCCCACCGCCGCGACGGCGAGCCCCTTGGCGGGCCTGACCAGTCGCGTGAAGAAGCTCGATCCGAACGAGCTCATCGCAGTGGCCAACCAGATCACCGTGGAGCAGCAGGCTGCGGCCTCGGCCGCCCAGCGTGCCGCGGCGCAGGAGCAGCTCACGGCGCTCGAGGCGCAGAAGCAGGCCGCCGTCGCC
>JAOPYW010000249.1 GCA_025964405.1 Thermoleophilia bacterium
TGGGGCGACTGGCGCTGCACGCGGATTCCCTCGGGCAGGGCGCGCCGCTCGAGCAGGGTGAAGAGCACCTCGGTGCCGGCCGCGACCATCGCGACCAGCACGGCGCCGGCGACGAGGAGGACGTAACGCAGGTTGGTGAGGCCGGCCATGATCATCTCGCCGAGGCCGCCGCCTCCGATGAGCGAGGCGAGGGTCGCGCTGGCGACGATCTGTACGGCGGCAGTGCGCACGCCGGAGAGAATGACGGCCGAGCCCATCGGGAGTTCGGCCTGCACGAGGCGCTGCACCGAGGTGAGTCCCATGCCTGCGGCGGCGTCGCGCACGTCCTCGCTCACCTCGCGGATGCCGGTGTAGGTGGCCAGGAGCACGGGTGGTACACCGAGTGCGATGAGCGCGATCACGCTCGGCGCGAAGCCGGTGCCCACGAAGGGGTAGACGAGCGCGAGCAGGGCGAGTGACGGCACGGTGCGACCGAGGTTGGCGACACTCGTGACGGCGAAGGCCCACTGCTCGCGACGCGTCAGCCAGGCGCCGAGCGGCACGCCGACGCCGATCGACACGAGCAGCGCGACGAGACTCAGCACGAGGTGGCGCTGCAGCTGGGGCAGCCAGCTCGACGATTCGTGCAGCAGCACGTGCAGGGTGTCGGAGGCGATGCCCATCAGGCGGCGGCTCCCGCGGCCCCGTGCGCACGGCTCCACGGCCGCGCCCGGCGCTCGAGTCGCACGAGCGCGAAGTCGGCGCCCACGGCCAGTGCGGTCACGGCGAGCGCCCCGACCATGACGCGGTCGGACTGGTTGCGCTGGATGCCCTGGAGGATGAGTTCGCCGAGCCCGCCCGCATCGACCACCGCGCCGACCGTCGCGATGCCGATGACCGTCACCGCGGCGACCCGCACGCCCGCGAGGAACACCGGCAGGGCGAGCGGCATGTCGACCTCGACGAGGATGCGCCAGCGGTCGATGCCCATGCCGATGGCCGCGTCACGCACGTCCTCCGGCACGCTGTCGAGACCGCTCACGACGGCGCGCACGAGCATGAGCTGGGCGTAGAGCACGAGGCCGATCACCGTGGGCACGACACCGAGGCCGACGATCGGCACCAGCAGCGAGAAGAGCGCGAGGCTCGGCACGGTGTAGAGCACGCCCGCGATGGCCGTGACCGTACCGATGCGCTTCGCGCGTCCGTGCATCCACACGCCGAGTGGCACCGCGAGCAGCAGGGCGATGCCGAGCGACATCGCACACAGCAGCACGTGCTCGAGTGTCAGTCGAACGAGTTCGGCCCGATGTTCGACGACGAAGCTCATGCGGGTCGCGCGCGTCGCTGGTCGAGGGTCGGGGCGTGCGGGGCAGCATGAGTCAGGGGACGCTCGAGCCAGCCGTGCAGCATCGCAGTCGTCACGATCGCGATGGGCGCACCGTTCGCGTCGACGACCGGCGCGTACTGCTCGCCGACCGCGATCAGCTCGCCCAGCGCCGTGCGGAGCGTGGCGGTCGCCTCGATGCTGACGCGCACCGGCGTGTGGTTCGCCCAGTGCACGGGTCGTCCGGTCGGATCGACGAACACGCCGAACCCCTGTGCGCTCGCGATGTCGAGCGGGATGAGTGGCAGCTCCCTCACCTGGGCCAGGGCGAGACGGCGCAGGGCCGAGTCGCCGCCGACGAACCGCTGCACGAACTCGTTGGCGGGGGCTGCGAGCAGCTCCTCGGGGGTCGCGAGCTGGGCGAGGATGCCGCCCTCCTGCAGCACCGCCACCTTGTCACCCATGCGCATCGCCTCGTCGAGGTCGTGCGTCACGATGATGATCGTCTTGGAGATCTCACGCTGCATGCGCAGGAACTCGTCCTGGATCTGCTCGCGCACGAGCGGGTCGATCGCGCCGAACGGTTCGTCCATGAGCATCACGGGCGGGTCGGCAGCGAGCGCGCGCGCCACGCCGACGCGCTGGCGCTGGCCGCCCGACAGCTGGGATGGGTAGCGATCGCCGAACTTCGAGGGGTCGAGGCCCATGAGGTCGAGCAGCTCGCGCGAGCGAGCGCGGATGCGCGATTCGTCCCAGCCGAGCAGGTGGGGCACGGTCCCGACGTTGTCGAGCACGGTGCGGTGGGGGAAGAGCCCGACCTGCTGGATGACGTAGCCGATGCCCCGACGCAGCTCCTCGAGCGGCACCGAGCGGTTGTCGACGCCGTCGATGGTGATGACGCCACTGGTCGGCTCGTGCAGCCGGTTGACCATCCGCATCGCCGTGGTCTTGCCGCTGCCCGAGGGTCCGACAAGGGCGCAGATCTCACCCGATTCGATGCGCATGTCCAGGCGATCGATACTCGGGGCGCTCGCGCCCGGATACACCTTCGACACGTCCCTGAATTCAATCACGCCGCGTGCGTGGTCCATTGTCTCGTCCGATGTCCGAATTCAGCGCACGCTGCCGGTCCCGCGGCAATCGGCGTGCACAGTGTCCACCGGGGTATCGAAGTCGAGGACCCTTGATGATCCACCCACCGTCGACGCGATGACCGGGCGCCCTGCGACCCGGCATCGCGCCGTGCATGCCGTTCGGTTCTCGATCCACATCGGTCGAAGGCCGCACGCGACGCCGCCGTCGCGTATATAGTTGAGGACACAACTACTTTCCCGTCATCCGAAAGGCACCACCACCATGCACGTCTCCGACACCGCCGACTGGATCCAGTTCATCGGCCGCATCCTCTTCTCGCTCCTGTTCCTCAGCGCCGGCTTCAACCACCTCAGGAACGCGAAGGCGCTCGGCGAGTACGCCAAGTACAAGAAGGTGCCGTTGCCCGTCGCCTCCACGGTCGCCACGGGCTTCCTGCTCATCGCAGGCGCGCTCGGCATCATCCTGGGCGTGTGGATCGACCTGTCGTTCCTGTTGCTCGTGCTGTTCCTCGTGCCGACGAGCTTCCTGATGCACAACTACTGGACGCTCGAGGATGCGACGGCACGGCAGGGCGACCAGATCAACTTCAACAAGAACCTCACCCTCGCGGTCGCCGCGATCGTCTTCTTCGCGATCTACGCCTCGGTCGGCACGCAGTTCGGGTTCCAGCTGACCGATCCGCTCTTCAACATCTAGGGGGAGCGATGGTCGCAGCGCTGACGCGACCACGCAGCACGACAGAGGGGGCGCGCCGGGGA
>JAOPYW010000255.1 GCA_025964405.1 Thermoleophilia bacterium
GCGACTGTCATACACACCGCAGCGCAGGTGAGGACGGCGGTCAGGGTGCGTGCGAATGAAGCGCGGAAGGAAGGCATGCCGTCATGCTGGCCCCCGAACCGTCACGACATGCGCGCACAGTGTCACGACTTCGCGTCGTAGCGCATGTGCTTCGCGTCACCCGGATTGCGTTCGAGGTACTCGTCGTGCTCGAGCTCGGTGTCACTGCGCCCGCGACCTCCGCCGATCGCGCCGACTGCGAGCACCGCCACCCAGACGAGCGCCACTGCCGCGACGATGATCGCGATGATCGCCAGCCCCGGCGCGATCAACATGACGATCGCTGCCGCGAAGAGCATGATCGCTGCCCACGCCCAATTGGTGTATCCGCCCACGTCGCGCTCCTCACCCTCGGTTGCCTGCGGAGGTGGTTACCGGTCGGCCGCTCAGTAATCACGCTGCAACACCCGCCGATGCGGGCTCGACGTACTGGCAGGTACGTCCGCCGGACACGGGCGCGCCACGGGACCAGGGACGACATGACGCTCATCACACCGCTCCACGGCATGGCTGGGATCGCGCGTCCGACGACGGCGCGCGCAGCGGTGGCCCCGTCGATCATGCGCGCGGCCGAGGCATGGCATCGCGGGCCGGCGCCGACGGCGCTGGGCGGTGTGATCGGCCTCCGAGACGTTCGCCCCGCGACTGCGACCGTCGTCATCGACGGCGCAGAGCTGCTCGCGAATCCGCGGCTACCCGACAACGCAGTGGGCGCGCGCTGGGGCGTACCCCTCACGGGCTCGGTGTTCGAGCCCCTCCCCCGCCCGGCGGTCTCGCTCGAACACGTCGACCAGGGTCGCCTCGGCGACTGCGGATTCGTCGCGACCATGGGATCGGTCGCCCACTACGACCCGGTCCACATGCGCGGCATGGTGCGGGAGGCCGGCGACTTCGTCATCGTCGACTTCCCCGACCGATCGGTCGCGGTGACGCGCGAGCTGCCGCTGCGCGGCCTGACCGACGAGCCGATGTACGCGGGCAAGGGCAGCGACGATGCCGTGCTGTGGCCGGCCTACGTCGAGAAGGCGCAGGCGGCCCGCGCCGCTGAGGGCTACATGTCACTCAAGGGCTGCAAGGCATCGACGGCGTTCCTGCACCTGTACGGGGTGCAGCCCGTGAAGCTGCCCGCGCATGCCGGCGGCCCGATGACGGATGCACTGCAGGCGCTGCGCGAGGGCACGCCGGTGGTGCTGTCGACACGAGGCACGAAGACCGCACCCCCCGAGCTCGCGGCACGCATGGACGCCATCAACCTCCACAGGACGCATGCGTACGTGCCGATCGCGGCCGGCGTCGACGAAGCCGGCGAGGCGACCGTCACCCTCTTCAACCCGTGGGGCCACCTCCACCCGACGCGTCCGGTCACCCGCACCGAACTGCGCGAGATGGTCGTGCGCGCCTACACCCCGTCGACGGAACGCAGCTACCCGTTGCCGCGTGCCGCGAGCGCCGCGTCGTAGAGCGCGTTCGACGTGCCACCGAGGCGGTCGGCGGCGATCGAGCACGCCCGCTTGAGCCGCACGCCCTCGGCCTCCAGCTCGAGCGCGAACGCGAGTGACGTGGCGGGAGCGTCTTCGCTCAGGAGCTCCAGGGGTGCGAGCACGACCACGAACTCGCCGCGGGTCTCGCCGTCGGTGAGGTGCGCGAGCACGTCGATGGCGCTGCCCCGCACGACCTCCTCGTGCAGCTTGGTCAGCTCGCGGCACACGGCGACCTGACGGGTCGGCTGGCAGTCTGCGAGCACGGCGAGGCTCGCGACGATGCGGCTCGGTCCCTCGAAGGCGACGAGCAGTTCATGGGAGCGGTCGGCGAACAGCGCGCGCAACTCCCCCGCCGCACGTGGCAGGAACCCCGCGAAGTGGTACCCCGTGCCCGCGAACCCGGCGATCGAGACCGCTGCGCTGACGGCGCTCGGGCCCGGCACTGCCACGACCTCGATGCCCGCCGCGTGCGCCGCCGCGACGAGGGCGACGCCGGGGTCGTTGATGGCCGGTGTGCCGGCGTCAGACACGAGCGCCATCGACTGGCCAGCGCGGAGCAGCGGCACGAGCCCGGCAGCCCCGGCCTGCTCGTTGTGGGCGTGGTGCGCGAGCAGGCGCGCGTCGGTGGTGACGCCGAGCAGGTCGAGCAGGCGCCGGGTCGAGCGCGTGTCCTCGCACGCGATCACGTCGGCCTCGGCGAGCACGCGGCGCAGGCGCGGGGTGGCGTCGTCGAGGTTGCCGATCGGCACCGCGCACACGTGGAGCACGCCGAACGGCTCCCCCGGCGCCGTGTCGAGTGACATGTCAGGCCACCTGCAGGGCGTGGGCGCCGTCACGCGCCATGAGCGCGGCGCCGACCATGCCGGCGTCGGGGCCGTAGGCCGCCTTGACGATCTGCACGTAGTCGTTGCCGGGCGCGAGCGCGCGGCGGCGCACGATGTCGGTGGCGATCGGCAGCAGCAGGTCGAGCGCAGGGCTCATGCCGCCACCGACGGCGATCATCTGCGGATTGAAGATGTTGACGAGGGAGTAGAAGGCCGTGCCGAGGCGCTCACCCATCTCCTGGAAGAGCGCGAGGCACGACGCGTCGCCGGCCTTCGCGAGGCGCAGCACCGTCTCACCGCGTGCCTCGAACCCGTCGGCGACGGCGCGTGCGAGCGCACCGTCGGGCTCGCGCTCGACGAGCAGCTGGGCGTCACGGGCGAGTGCCGTGCCCCCGGCGTAGGTCTCGATGCAGCCGACGCCCGGGCAGTTCGGCGACACGCACGGCAGCCCGGCGTGGTCGATCGACATGTGGCCGAGCTCGGCGCCCGCTCCGATGTGCCCCGCGACGACGCGGCCGTCGATGACGATGCCACCGCCGTAGCCCGTGCCGAGCGTGACCATGATGAGGTCGGTGACGCCCGCGGCCGCACCGGCGCCCTTGCGCTGTTCGGCGAGGGCGGCGACGTTCGCGTCGTTGTCGAGGAAGATGGGGAGCCCGGTGCGCTGGGTGAGCACGTCGCGCAGCGGCAGGTTGTGAATCGGGAGGTTCGCGGCCTGCACGGCGATGCCGGTGCGCTGGTCGAACGTGGTCGGCACGCCGAAGCCGGCGGCGACGACCTTCTCCTCCGTCTGCTCGATGAGCTTGCCCACCGCCTGCGCCAGGGCGTCGACGAGCTGCTCCTGCGAGAGGCCCCCAACGAGCGTGTGCTCACGTGCAACCAGCTCGTCGCGCGAGTCGAAGAGACCCGCCGAGAGCTTCGTGCCGCCGAGGTCGACGCCGATCACAGCGCCATTTGTCAGGGGAGTTTCCATGCCGTGTCCTATGATTGCCCGGTAGTGCCGACGTCCAGCCAGAAACCATATCGCGTCTACCGCCAGCCCCGCCGCGTTCGGGGGGCTGCCGATGGAACCATCCAGTGGGACACCCTCGAGCAGCAGCACGGGGGTGGGCGCAAGCGACCGGGCGTGCCGCGGCACCTCCTCCGGTTCCTGCGCCGGGCGGTCTTCGTGGCGTTCGTGCTGGCCGTCGTCTGGCTCCTGATCGCGTTCTTCTCGTTCCGCAGCGCGGTCAACGAGGCCAACGAACGACTGCCCGCGGGCGTCGAGGAACAGCTCGCGCCCACCAACGGCCCGGCACTCACCTCGTCGCAGGTCACGCTGCTGGTGGGCTCCGACACGTCGGCGCACCGCAAGAAGACCGAGGGCGCGAAGTACGGCCTGGCGGATTCACTCATCCTCATGCGGGTCGACGTGCCCAGTCGCTCGGTGTCGATGCTGTCGATCCCCCGCGACCTGTACGTGAAGATCCCGGGGTTCGGCGAGAACAAGATCAACTCCGCCTACGCCAACGGTGGCCTCAAACTGTCGCTGCAGACCATCCAGAACTTCACGGGTGTCGAGATCAACCACGTGGTCGAGATCGACTTCGACGGGTTCCGCGAGGTGGTCGACTCGGTCGGCGGCGTCACCATCGACAATCCGTCGTACCTGAGTTCGAACGAACCGTTCGACGGCCAGGACTGGGTGTTCCGCAAGGGCGAGATCACGCTCAACGGGCGCAATGCACTCGCCTACGCACGCATGCGCAAGACCGACCAACCGAAGGAATCCGACGACCGACGCCGCGCATTGCGCCAGCAACGGGTGATCGACGCGCTGACCTCGAAGATCGCGTCGAGCCGATCCCTCCTCCACCCGCGCGACGTGCCCCAGGCCGCCGTCGGCGCACTCACCACCGACCTGAGCGCGTCGGAGCTGGTCTCCACCGGCTTCGGCAAGTTCTGGTCGAAGGGCGAGAACAACCTCCACTGCCGGCTCGGCGGCACCGACGACTACCGCGACACCGGCCAGTCAGCGCCCTCGTCCGTGATCGTCCCCGACGAGCAGAACTTCGCGGTCGTGCGCATGTTCCTCGGCAAGCAGTCGCCGGTGAAGCCCGACGGCGACGTCGCTCCGGGCTGCCTCAGGAACTGAGGGTCACGACCACCGAGTTGTTCGGCAATGCACACCTTTAAGCGTAATATTCGAAATCGCAGCGAATATGGCCGCCAGAAGTTCCGTGTTTCCGGCATGAGTAGACCTACGGCGTCGGCGTGAACCAGTCATCCAGTGCTTCGCCCGCACCCGGCCCTTCGCACAGGTCACTTCCCGTAGCCGCAGCACAGCAAGTGCGGTGAACGGGCTTTCTCCGAGGGAGAATGCATGACCACCTGCATCATCGTGGACGTCCAGTTCATCGCGCGTGACGGACTCAAGGCGCACTTCCGAACCAGCCACTCCGTCGAGGTCATCGGCACGGCCGCGTGTGCTGCGGAAGCACTCGAGATCATCGAGCGCCTCCGCCCCGACCTGGCCATCGTCGACCTCGTCGTGCCCGGTGCCGACGCCGTCGGACTCCTCACCGACCTGCGCGAGCACGGCTGCCCGGTTCCGGTGATCGTCTATTCCACCTCAGCAGATGCGTACCTCGTCGAGCGGGTCATGGATGCAGGCGCAAGTGGCTACGTGGTCAAGGATTCCAACGCCGCGCTCCTCGATCGCGCGATCACCCGCGTGCTCGACGGACATCGCTTCATCGACCCCGAGATCGCGATGGCGATGCTCGACGGCGCAGATGACCTGCTGACCCCGCGCGAGCACGAGGTGCTGGAACTCGCCTCCCACGGCTTGCCCAACAAGTCGATCGCCTTCGAGATGCGGCTCGGCGTCGAGACGATCCGTACACACATGGCGTCGGTCATCGGCAAGCTGCACGCAGTGAACCGCACAGGTGCAGTTGCGAAGGCCCTGCGCATGACGCTCATCGACTAGACAGGCGACTAGCTGAGCACGTGTCCGACGCTCGAAAGGCCCATGAGCGCGGAGATCGGGGCAGGCTCGACCGCATCGAACGTCGTCAGCTCCAGCTGCTGCATGGGTTCGGCCACGAGGTCGGCGATCGCGTTGCGCACGGCGATCAGCTTGTCGAGGAAGCTCTCGTGGCTCGCGATGGAGACGACCTTGGGGTGGTCGGAGTAGAGCTCGAAGATGCGCTGGTCGAGCGCGATCGCCTCGTCGCGATCCTCGGTGCGCACCTCGAGGTCGCGCTCGTACCCGGCCGGCAGGAGCGCGGCCGTGTGCATGAACACGACAGCGTCGTATCGGCCGAGCTCCTGCGCCCGGGTGGTGCCGTTCGCGCGGTAGAACGCCTCCTCGCCGTCGGGCCAGTACGCCGCCCCGTCGATCGTGGCCCGGTCGCACAGCTGCACGCGGTCGGGGTGCTGGAGGGTCGTGGCGTCCTCCAGCGAGCGCTGCACGGTGTAGATCGCTCGCTGGGCCACCTGCACGCCGAGGTCGTTCTGCGAGCGCGGCATCCCGCCGCGGTACAGGAGGGTCGCACTCTCGGGGAGCACCCACAGCTCATCGGTGAATTCGCGCGCCAGGAAGGCGGCGGCCGTCGACTTCCCGCTGCCGGGTCCGCCGGTCAGCACGATGCGGCGCGGACCGCGGCGCCGCTCACTGCTCCCAGCCGTGTCGTCGGTGGAGCGCTGGAATCGGCGTCGGTTGAGCAGGCGGCGTGGATCTTCGAAGGTCATGCGCCCATCCTCCCGCATCGCAGCGACCCAAACGACGTGCGGCGGCGACGAATGGCGTTGGCGGCCATGCGGTGGCCCTTGTCGCACGATCGACGGTCGAGCCCTCCCCCGCGCGCGGCCGTTCCACCCAGCGAACTCGCTCGGGACGAATTTCTGATCATGAATCGGATATTGAGATACGTTTTCGGAACCTTCGATTGCGCCTCACAGTTTTGGGTAAGTTCCTTGGCTGTGAGGTACAATGTAAGTTCATTCCGATTATGGCCTATGAATGTTCAACTTCGTCAACCGAGGCGCATGCCCACCCAGCGCACAGCAGTCGTCATCGACGACCATGACGTCACGCGTGCTGCCCTGCGTTCGCGATGCGCAGCGGGCGGCTACGTCACGGTGATCGGCGAATCGACGCACGCCGAACATGGCATCTACGTCGTCGAGCGCCTCGAGCCGGACGTCGTCATCGCCGACCTCCTCCTCGACGCCTCGGGCAACTTTCCGCTGCCCTCACTCCTGCGCGCCCTCGGCATCGACGTTCCCGTGATCGCGTTCACGGGGCACGTCACCCGCGCCCATGTTCGCGCGGCCTTCACGTCAGGCGCCCGAGGCCTCGTCGCGAAGGACGCGCCCCCGAGCGTGCTCCTTCGTGCCGTCGAGGTCGTGGCCAGCGGTGCGGCATTCGTCGACCCGGAAATCGCCATACTGATGCTCGACGCCTCTCCTGAGCCATCGACCCCACTCCAGCGCGACGTGCTGATGGCGACCGCCTCAGGACGCGACCACCACGGCGTCGCGGAGGTACTGGAGATGCACGAGGCGGAGATCCGCTCCTGTGTCGACAGGATCCTCGAGCGCGGCACCGAGCTGGGGGCACCGCCCGAGGTGCTCAGCGCCCTGGCCGAGACGCTGCAGGCCCAGTGATCGATCAGGCAGCGACCACGCGCACGGCTCCCCTGACGAGCCGCCCCCACCCGCGACGCGGCGTCGGGGCACCTGCGGCAGCCCCGCCGCTCGACTTCCCGGCGGCTGACTGCAGGGCGGCGAATTCCGACGCCTCGACGACCACGAGGCGGAAATGCACCATCTGCATGATGTGGCGCGCCCACCAGTCGTCGCCGCGCAGGCTCGCCCGATGCACCATGTCGCGCACGACCGCATACTCGCGACTTCCCGACACGACCGAGAGGCCCGCATCGCTGCGCGTGCACGTCAGCGTCGCCAGGATGAAGCCACCACCGGAGACCATCGAGGCCTCGAGCCGACTGAGTACCTGCGGCACGAGGCGGAGCTTGTCGTGGTCGGAGACGCGCGGATCGAACCCGCAGGTCGCGCGTGAGATGCGTCGCTCGATGTCGGCGATGCCGACCAGCTCACCCACCGACGATCGATCGACCTCGGCTGCGAGTGCGTCGGTGACGGAAGTGGAACGGGACATCGTGGGCTCCTTGCCTACCTTGATCATGCTCCTACCTGCTTCGACCATCGAGCACGACCTGCAGCTCACCCCTGTCACCCGAACATCTCACCCCCTGAGGATTGGTGACCCCCGTTCGGGGGAGCCGTACTCCGCCCACCCCATCATCCGATGCAAGGAGCGACGCACATGACCACCTGCGTGATTGCCGATGATCACTTCGTGATCCGCGACGGCCTCAAGGCCCGTTTCCGTGCGAGCCAACTCGTCGAGGTGATCGGCGAGGCCGAGACCGGTGCCTCGGCGATCGAGACGATCGAACGACTCCGTCCTGACCTCGCGCTCGTCGACCTGCGGATGCCCGACGGCGATGGCATCACCGTGGTGACCGAGCTCAAGGCGCGCGGCTGCGAGGTGCCGGTGATCCTCTTCTCCGCCCTGAGCGATCCGTTCATCGTCGATCGAGCACTGCGCGCGGGCGTTGCGGGATACGTTGCGAAGGACACGAGCCCTGAGCTGCTCGATCGGGCGATCGCGCAGGTGCTGCTCGGACGACGATTCATCGACCCCGACATCGCCATGGCGCTCCTCGACGCCTCCGAGCACGAGCTGACACCTCGCGAACGCGACGTCATCCAGCTGGCGTCGGAGGGCCTCCCGAACAAGTCGATCGCCTTCCAGCTCGAGATCGGCACGGAGACCGTGCGCACGCACATGGCGTCGATCATCGCGAAGCTGGATGCCGGTAACCGCACGGGAGCGGTCGCCAAGGCGCTCCGCATGACGCTCATCGACTGACCTCGGCCCGCTCCGCGCGGTCAGGCGTCGCTGGAGCGTTCGCCGTGCTCCACCGGAATCGCGACGTCGAACTTCGTGCCGCGACCACGGATCGATTCGACCTGCGCCTGCACGACCCCCGTGTGGTGCAGGCGAGCCAGCGTGCGCAACCCCAACCCGCTCGTCTCGGGGAGCTGCTCCACGGATCCGACGCCCGGGTCGAAACCGCGACCGTCGTCCTCCACGAGCAGCCGGACCAGTTCGCCTGAACGCCCCACCTCGAGGTGGACGTTGCGGGCGCTGCCGTGCCGCACGGCGTTCGACACCAGCTCCGATGCCAGGCGGTAGACGATCGACCGGGTCGGCTCGACGAGGTCATCCACGCCGTTCACGTCGACGACGAGCTTCACCCGGCCGGCGTCGGCGGCTCGCTGCGCTGCGAGTTCGATGGCCTCGCCGAGTTCCAGGTGATCGACGTCGAGTGCTGCGAGCCCGAGGAGGATCCGGCGCACGCCGCGGATCGCGTCGCGGAGCAGCGATCTCGTTCCGTCGAGGGCGCGGTCACGTTCGAACGCGGACGCTCCACCGTCTGCTCGTTGCGCCAGCACGTGCGCCGTGTCGAGCTGCATGATGGCGGCGTTCATCATCTGCAGGCTCGTGTCGTGCAGCTCCTCCGCGATGCGAGCGCGCTCTCGGTTGCGGGCATCGTCGATCGCCCCGAGCTTGCGTCGCGCCGAGGCAGCCTCGGCAGCTCGGGCCGCATGACGCTCCGCTCGGACGAGCCACCTCGCGACGGCATAGGCCATCGCCATCCAGACCAGCACCCCTGCCACGAACATCGCGACGATGACACGCAGGAGGTGGTCGCTCGTGCCCCGCGCGGCCGTCTCGTGGATGCGCACCAACACACTCCAGGAGGCACCCGCGATCGGTTGCCGCACGACGAGGTAGCCATCGGCGTGGGTCACGCGACTCACCCGGGTGGCGAACGGCTGCGACATGCCTGCGTACTCGGCGACATCCGTCATCTGCTCCGTCGCCACGCCGGTTCCCGCGATGACGTGGTCGGCGTCATCGATCACGAACAACCGTGATGCGGAGTCGATCGAGAGCTGGTCGATGGTCTCCTGGAGGGTCGTGCCACCCGACAGGACGAGCACCCCCACGCGTCCCGCAGGGTCGATGATCCGGGTCGAGGTCGTCGTGATGCGTCGGCCCTCGTCCGTGCTGGCGAATGCGCCCGACGTGTAGGGGTCGCTCGTCTCGATCCCGACGAACCAGTCACGCTTCGAGAAGTCGGTCCCGACCGGTACGGTCAGCGGCACCGACGAGGCGACGAGCCGACCGTCGCTGTCGACGACGGTTGCCGAGCGCAGGTTCGGCAGGCGTTGGGCGAGCAGCACCAGTCGCCGGGTCACCGCCGCGCGGGTCGCATCGGACGGATCCTTGATCGCCGCGCGCATTGCCTGCCCCAGCTCGGGATCACGCGCCTGCGTGCGCGCGCCCAGCTCGAACGCCTCGATCCTGTCCTGCAGGATGCGCGCGAAGAGCTTCGCATCGGACTTCGCGCGGGTGACGGCCGCATCGGTCGAGACGTCGCGCACGGTGACCGCCAGGAACCCCACGCAGATCACGGCGGAGACGACCGAGAACAGGACGAAGGCCACGAACACGCGCGTCGGGCCGTCGAGACGCTTCGACGACCACGACGATCGGCCCCCCTTCGTGGCGGGCGCGCTGCTTCGTCGCTCAGGTCGATCCATGGTCGCACCATGTCACGCGGTCAACGGGCATCCCATCCCCCAACTCGGGGAGGCGCGGAGCCCCGTCAGTGTCCGGAGCCATCGAGCGGCTCGCGCTCCACGGCGGGAAAACCATAGGCGCGGTGCACGGCAGCGCGATCGGCGTGCGCCGGGACCCGCACGCTGCGGCGCAGGAGCTCCGACGCCGCGGCACTGACGTGGGTGGACCCGCCACGAGCGGCGGGCACTGCCGCTGCGTCGAAGGTGGTCTCGATCGCGGCCATGCGCTCGAAGATGTCAGCGCCCGCCACGGGTGCCGTCACAGGATGCACCGCCGGCATGTCGGCCGCGGAGTGCGCGTATCCCGGTTCCAGCAGCCACCAGGCGAGGAAGATCGCCGTCGGCATCATGATGGCCACGCGCACGAGCCCGGCGATGTCGTCAGGCGTGTGGTTGACCACGACCACTTCGGCGACCAGGCCGAGGAGCAGGCTCACGCCTGCGCCTATCGCGATCATGCGACGAGCCCGCTTGCGCTGGTGCTCGATGCGGCGTCGCCATCGTGGGGTACGGCCCTTGGTCATGTGTGCCCGATACCCGAGCGCTCGAGAATCCATGCACGCATCGAACGGTCGGTCACATGTTGGGTGCGACGATGGCGAACACGTGCGTATCGACCGTCGCAGGTCTCACCTCAAGGCCCGCTGCTGCATCGCGGCGACCGCGCCGCGCGTGTCCTGCCGCGCGACAGCGTCGATTCGCGCTAGACTGCCAGCGGCTGCTCGAGGGATGTGCGAGCGGCCCCGGAACGTCGATCCGTACGGGGTGGATCGCGATTCGAAGCCCGTCCCCGAAGGAGGTTTCGGTGGCACTCGCCGAATCCCAGTCGCTCCGCCGCAACGAGCCCACCGACATGACCGTCGGAGCCGTCGTCGACGCTGCGCATTCCGTTCGCATCGACCAGGTCGGAGTCGAGGAGCGCGCCGCCTCGTTCACGAAGCGCTCGATCAAGACCGACGCCAAGCTGTGGGGCCTCGACCTCGCCATCCGCACGATGGACCTCACGACGCTCGAGGGGTCAGACACCCCTGGCAAGGTGCGGGCGTTGAGCGCGAAGGCGATCCATCCCGACCCGACCAACCCCGACATCCCGTCGGTGGCAGCGATCTGCGTCTATCCCAACCAGGTGCCGGTCGCCAAGCGAGCGCTCGAGGGATCGGGGGTGCACGTCGCCTCCGTCGCGACCGGCTTCCCGTCGGGGCAGGTGCCGTTCAGCGCCAAGCTCGACGACGTGCGGGCGGCGGTCGATGCGGGTGCTGACGAGATCGACATGGTCATCGACCGCGGCGCCTTCCTGCGCGGCGACTTCGCGACGGTCTACGAGGAGGTCAAGCGCATCCGCGAGGCCTGCGGCGACGCTCACCTCAAGGTGATCCTCGAGACCGGCGAGCTCGGTTCCTACGACGACGTGCGCACCGCCAGCTGGATCTCAATGGCCGCCGGCGCCGACTTCATCAAGACCTCGACCGGCAAGATCGGCGTCGCCGCGACGATGCCCGTCACGCTCGTGATGCTCGACGCGATCCGCGACTACTGGGAGCTCACGGGCATCAAGATCGGCATGAAGCCGGCCGGCGGCATCCGCACCTCCAAGCAGGCGCTCCACTACCTCGTGATGCTCAACGAGACCCTCGGCCTCGAGTGGATGCGGCCCGAGCTCTGGCGCTTCGGCGCGTCGAGCCTGCTCAACGACGTGCTCATGCAGCTCCGCACGCAGGCCACCGGCGCCTACTCCGGTCCCGACTACTTCACCATCGACTGACACTGAGGATCTGATCATGGCGACGAAGCCCTCCTCCACCAGCGCGGCCGCCCAGGCTGCTGCGACCCAGCCCGCCGCGACGAAGCGACCGGCTCCCCCGAAGACGACCCGTGGCAAGGCGGGGCCGAACCGGTGGGACTACGCGCCGGCGCTCGAGAGCACCAAGATCCTCCAGCTGAAGGATCGATACGAGCTGTTCATCGACGGTGCGTGGGTGAAGCCCACGTCGAAGCAGTACTTCCAGACCGTGTCACCGTCGACGCTCAAGCCCCTCGCCGAAGTGGCCCAGGGCAGCGCGAAGGACGTCGACAAGGCCGTGGCGGCTGCGCGCCGCGCGTTCGAGAACGACTGGTCGAAGCGGTCGGGGGCCGAGCGTGGTCGCTTCCTGTTCCGCATCGCCCGCATCCTGCAGCAACGCGCCCGTGAGTTCGCGGTGCTCGAGTCGCTCGACGGTGGCAAGCCGATCAAGGAGAGCCGCGACGTCGACGTGCCGCTCGCGGCAGCGCACTTCTTCTACTACGCAGGCTGGGCCGACAAGCTCGAGTACGCCTTCCCCGGCCAGAAGGTGCGCCCGCTCGGCGTCGCCGGCCAAGTGATTCCGTGGAACTTCCCGCTCATGATGCTCGCGTGGAAGGTCGCCCCGGCGCTCGCCGCCGGCAACACGGTGGTGCTCAAGCCGGCCGAGACGACGCCGCTCACGGCGCTGCTCTTCTGCGAGGTGCTCGAGCAGGCGGGCCTGCCCGCAGGCGTCGTGAACATCGTCACGGGTGATGGCACGACGGGCGCCGCGGTCGTCGGTCACCCCGACGTCGACAAGGTCGCGTTCACGGGCTCGACCGCGGTGGGCAAGCAGATCGCTCGCGCCGTCGCCGGCACCGACAAGAAGGTCACGCTCGAGCTGGGCGGCAAGGCCGCGAACATCGTCTTCGACGACGCGCCGCTCGACCAGGCGGTCGAGGGCATCGTGAACGGCATCTACTTCAACCAGGGGCACGTCTGCTGCGCGGGTTCGCGCCTGTTCGTGCAGGAGAGCGCCTACGACGCGGTCATCTCCAAGCTCAAGCGGCGCATGGAGACGTTGCGCATCGGCGACCCGCTCGACAAGAACACCGATGTCGGCGCAATCAACTCCAAGGCCCAGCTCGAGCGCATCACGACGCTCGTGAACGCCGGTGTCGAGGAAGGCGCCGAGATCTGGCAGCCCGCGTGCGACCTGCCGAAGAAGGGCTACTTCTTCCGCCCGACGATCTTCACCGGCGTGAGCCAGTCGCACCGCATCGCGCAGGAGGAGATCTTCGGCCCGGTGCTGTCGGTGCTCACCTTCCGCACGCCCGCCGAGGCGATCGAGAAGGCGAACAACACGCCCTACGGCCTCTCGGCCGGCGTCTGGACCGACAAGGGCTCGCGCATCCTCAGCATGGTCTCGAAGCTCAAGGCCGGCGTCGTGTGGGCGAACACCTTCAACCGGTTCGACCCGGCATCGCCGTTCGGCGGCTACCAGGAATCGGGCTACGGCCGCGAGGGCGGCCTCCAGGGCCTCGCCCCCTACCTCCACATCGAGAAGGCGTGATCGACATGGCTACCGCTCCCACGAAGAAGACCGCAGCCAAGCCCACCACGAAGGCCGCCACGAAGTCGGCAGCTGCTGGCCGACTCGGCGTGCCGAAGACCTACAAGCTCTACCTGGGCGGCAAGTTCCCGCGTTCGGAGTCGGGCCGCTCCTTCGCGTTCGCAGACGCCAACGGCGAGTTCCTCGCGAACGTCAGCCAGGCGTCGCGCAAGGACGCGCGCGACTCCGTGCAGGCCGCACGCAAGGCGCAGGGTGGCTGGGCGAAGGCGACGGCGTACAACCGCGGCCAGGTGCTCTACCGCATCGCCGAGGTCCTCGACGGACGCCGTGACCAGTTCGTCGCGGAGCTCGTCGCAACCGGCTCGACGGCTCGCGCGGCCGAGGCCGAGGTCGAGGCAGCGATCGCAACCTGGATCTTCCACGCCGGCTTCGCCGACAAGTACTCGCAGGTGATCGGCTCCACCAATCCGGTCGCCGCGCCCTACTTCAACTTCTCGCTCCCCGAGGCCACCGGCGTCGTCGCGCTCGTCGCGCCGCAGCAGGCCGGTTGGTCGCTGCGCGGCATCGCGGCCGTGGTCGCGCCCGCCATCGTGTCGGGCAACACGGTCGTGCTCGTCGCGTCGGAGCTGAACCCGCTCACCGCCATCTCGTTCGCCGAGGTGCTGGCCACGAGTGACGTTCCCGGCGGCGTGGTGAACATCCTCACCGGTTTCGTCGAGGAGCTCGCCCCCGGCCTCGCGGCGCACATGGACGTCAACGCCATCGACCTCGCCGGCGTCGAGGATACGACGCTCGCGCGCGACCTCGAGGCCACGGGAGCCGAGAACCTCAAGCGTGTCACCCGACCGCGCACGTTCGCGCCGCGACACGTCGGTGAGCTGAACGAGATCGTGCGCTTCACCGAGCTCAAGACGGTGTGGCACCCGATCGGGGTGTAGCACCGTTCCCCCCGGTGTCAGACGAGATGGTCGACGAGGAACGCCGCACGATCGCGTTCGAGCTGCTCGGCCTGCCGTCCCAGCACCACGTGACCGGCGCCCTCGACGTAGCGGGTAGTTGCGGGATGGCCGACAGCGGCGAGCCGGTCAGCGACGTC
>JAOPYW010000262.1 GCA_025964405.1 Thermoleophilia bacterium
GGGCCAGGATGCGAACGACGCCGCTGAGGTGCACCTCGGCTTCTGGACCATCGCCTGGGTCGCCGTCCCCACCGCCACCTACCTCGCCGCGTCGGTCGTGCCGCGTGGCGACCAGGGCTGGGGCACCCAGTACTCCGAGCCGGAGGACACCGAGATCTGACGTTCAGCGCGCGAAGGTCTCTGCGGCCCAACGATCGATGCGTGCGCCGACGCGATTGCACGCGTGGCACGCGGCGACCAGGTTGCCCGGTTCGTCGCGGCCACCGAGCACGCGCGGCACGAGGTGTTCGACCGTCGCGTCGCGATCGTCGAGCCGCGGCTCCTGCATCGCGAACGTGCGCAGGGTCATGGGCTGCTGGCAGTAGTGGCACAGGCCATCCTGCCGCGCGAAGAGTTCCGATCGCAGGCGCGCGAGACGGCGCTCGGGCTGCTTGGGCAGGCGACGGGTCATGCCCACAGCCTACCCGGGTCGCCGCCGTTTACGGGCTCCGGTCACGGGGAGCTGAATTCCGGCCCACGTGGCCGCCGACTGACAAGGTGGTGTTCCATGGCGAAGGTGCAACCGCGCGACGCGACGAGCGCGCTGCTCGAGGCCGCGCCCGAGGGTGCGTTTCCGAGCGACCTCGTGCCGATGATGGCGAAGGCGGGGGCGCTCCCCGAGGCGGAGGGCGTGCATGCCTACGAGATCAAGTGGGATGGCATCCGTGCCCTGGTCTACGTCCGTGACGGTGACGTGCGGCTCGAGAGCCGCAACCGCAACGACATCACGGCCCAGTATCCGGAGCTCGCCGCGCTCGGCGCAGCGCTCGCCGGCCACGACGTGGTACTCGATGCCGAGATCGTGGCCTTCACCGAAGCCGGCGTGCCGAGCTTCCAGCTGCTGCAGTCGCGCCTCGGCCTGACCCGCGCCGACACGATCCGCACGCGGGCGGCCGCCACCCCCGTGACGCTCGCGATCTTCGACATCCTCCACCTCGACGGCCACGACCTCATGCCGCTCCCATACGAGCAGCGGCGCGCGGTGCTCGATGCGCTGGCGGTGGCGGGCCCCAACTGGCGCGTGTCGGAGTACCACGTCGGAGGTGGCGCCGAGATGCTGGCATCCGTCGTCGAGCGCGGCCTCGAGGGCGTGATGGTGAAGCGGCTCGATTCGCCCTACACGCCCGGCAAGCGCACGGTCGCGTGGACCAAGGTCAAGCAGCAGCGCCGCCAGGAGTTCGTCGTCGGCGGCTGGACCGAGGGCAATGGCAGTCGCGCCGGGCAGATCGGCGCCCTGCTCATCGGCCACCACGACGTGCGTCCCGCGCGCGCACGCGCGCGCAAGCAGCCGCAGCAGTTCGTCTACGCGGGGAGCGTCGGCACCGGGTTCGGCCGCGAGACGCTCGCGCAGCTGGCCGCGTTGCTCGAGCCGCTCGCCGTCGAGGAGTCGCCGTTCGACGTCAACTCGCCCGGCGCGAGCAAGCCGGTGGGCAAGTGGCAGGCCATCCGCGCGAAGGATCGCACCACCGGCCTGCCGGTCGCGAGCCAGGTGCACTACGTGCGCCCCGAGCTCGTGGTCGAGCTCGAGTTCACCGAGTTCACGCGTGACGGCACCCTCCGCCATCCCTCCTACCAGGGACTGCGCGACGACAAGGATCCTGCCGACGTCGTGCGTGAGGACACGCCCGAACTGACCGACTGACACACGCCGCGGCGACCGCCGCAAGGAGACCTGCATGGCCACCACCACGATTCCGCATGAAGGCACGCAGCTCGTCGAGATCGACGGGCACCAGGTGAAGCTCTCGAAGCTCGACAAGGTGCTGTATCCCGAGGCCGGGTTCACGAAGGCCGACGTCGTCGACTACCTCGTGCGCATCGCGCCCGTGCTGCTCCCGCACCTCGAGGATCGCGCGCTCACCCTCAAGCGCTACCCGAACGGCGTCGACGAGAAGTTCTTCTACGAGAAGAACTGCCCGAAGCACCGCCCCGACTGGGTGCAGACGGTGCAGGTGTGGAGCGAGGGCAACCAGCGCGAGATGAGCTACTGCAAGGTGGAGGACGTCGCGACGCTCGCGTGGCTCGGCAACCTCGCCGACCTCGAGCTGCACGCGCAGCTGGCGAAGGAGCCCGAGCACATGCGCCCCACCGTGCTCGCGTTCGACCTCGACCCCGGTCCACCGGCGACGATCGTCGAGTGCGGTCGCGTCGCGCTCATGCTGCGGGAGACGTTCGGGGAGCTGGGCCTGGAGATGTTCCCCAAGACCTCGGGCTCCAAGGGGATGCAGGTGTACGTGCCCCTCAACACCGACGACGTGACCTACGACCAGACGAAGCCGTTCGCGCATGCGATGGCGCAGGTGCTCGAGCGGCAGCACCCGGAGCTCGTGGTGTCGAAGATGAAGAAGGACCTGCGGCACGGCAAGGTGCTCATCGACTGGAGCCAGAACGACGACTCCAAGACGACCGTGTGTCCCTACTCGCTCCGCGCCAAGGCGCAGCCGACGGTGTCGACGCCCCTCGCATGGGAGGAGGTCGAGGCGTGCGTCGCGGCCGAGGATCCCGACCTGCTCGTCTTCACGGCGGCTGACGTGCTCGCGCGCGTGGAGGAGCACGGCGACCTGTTCGCCCCGGTGCTCACCCTCCAGCAGGAGCTGCCGAGCTTCGGCGACTGACAGTCGCGCATACTGGCTCCGAGGTCGGGTACCGGGTGGATCATGCTGAATGAATCTCCCGAGTTGCCGCTCGATCCGGATGACCTCACCACCCACCTGCTCCACGAGCTCGCGGAGGCCTCAGAGAACGGGGCCCGCGGCCTGCACGTGCAGTTGCACGTCGCGCGCGAGACCGCGTACGAGTGGGTTGATGCCGACGGTGCGCCGCACGAGGTGCACCTGCCCTCGCGCATGCACGCCCGTCCGGTGTACTTCCTCGGCGAACCCACGCCCGACGGAGGGCCGGCAGCGATGTTCCGCATCGAATCCAACGGCTACGTCCCGTCGGAGCGCGTCGTCGGCATGATGGCGAGCCAGCTCTACCAGCAGGCGATCAGGTGGGGACGCATGCACTACACGCCGTGGGATGCGCGACCGTCGGACCACCTCCCGCAGCTGCCCGACAGCTTCGCCGACGTGGTCGAGGCGGCGATCATCAGCGACATGACCTGAGGCTGCAGCCCCTCGTCGGGTGCTCCGAACGCGCTTGCCGAATGGTTGCTACGGACTGGTGCACTTTTTCGGAAGTTCGGTTGTTTCGTGGGTTCGAGGCCGGGGATCGAGACGGAGACATACCGCCCACGATCGTGGTGACGGACCCCCTCATTCCAGGAGATCAACCCATGGATCGCATCATCGACAACGGCCCCGCCGACCTCTCCACCGCGCCCGTCACCACGCGGTCGCGCATCACCGGCGCCCGGCCCGGCGTGCAGCCCGCGCCCGTCACCAGCTTCCCGGTCGACACCGACCACCGCTCCGTCGACTGGGGCGCCGTGATGGCCTCGGTCATCACCGGTGTCGCCGTCACGACCACCCTCGTCATCCTCGGCGTCTCGACCGGCCTCATCGCCGGTGACGCGAACACCTCCGCGAACGACGCGCAGGGCATCCTCGGCGCGATCGGCGCGTGGACGGTCATCGCGGCGCTCATCGGTACGTTCGTGGGCAGCATGCTCGGCGGCCGCCTGGCCCGCTGGCTCGATCGTGGCACGCTCGTGTACCACGCGCTCACCTCATGGGCCGTCGCGACGATCCTGTCGATCGCGCTCGCCGCGTTGGTGGCCATCGGCTTCGGAGCGGCGACGACCTCGGTGGCCGCATCCGACGTGGCCGCCAACGACACGACGGCCCAGGCGGCGGATACCGCCGCGCCCGCGTCGAACGAGCCCGACGCCAGCGGCGGCGACTCGGCGGCGGCCGACACGAACGGCACCGCATCGAGCAGCGAGAAGGCCGCGGAGAACGCAGCCGACGCACTCGGTGGCGCCGGCGTCGCGCTGACCATCGGCATGCTGCTGACGCTGGTCGCGTCGGCCGCCGGCTGGTGGATCGGTTCGCGCAAGAAGCTCACCGACTTCGAGCGCGAGGATACGGTCGACGGCAGCCTCACCGCCTGATTCGACGCGAGCATCACTGACAGCGGGGGGCCCGGTCGCAACGCGACCGGGCCCCCGTCTGACTCATGTGTCGCGTGTCAGTGGCCGTAGAGCTGCAGCGACATGCAGCCCACCGAGCCGCCGGCCTTGAGGAACTCGGAGACGTCGTGCTCGACGACCTCGTAGCCGCGCTGCTCGAGTGCGGCTCGCACGCGCGGCGTCGCGACGTGCATGAAGATCGTGCGGTCGACGACGACGGAGTTCGCGCAGAAGGCGAGGGTGTCGTCGAGGTCGAGCACGATCGGGTCGGGCACGTGGGAGGTGATGGCGGCGAACGCCTCGGGTGTCGTGGCGACCTCCGACACGAGGGCGATCTCGTCGCTGACGCGGAGGAAGGCCAGGTCGAGGTGGTAGAACCGCTCGTCGACGAGCGGCATGTCGATGATCTCGATACCGCCGAGGAGGTCGGCGATGTGGTGCTTCGCCTTCTCGTCGCTGCGTGGGCCGTGTCCGACGATCAGCTTGTCGCCGAACACCACGGCGTCGGCCGCTCCCTCGAACGCGGTGATCTCATCGGGCAGCACGATCGCCTCGAGGCCGAGGGCCCGGAAGGTGGCTTCGTCGTGCGGCGCCTCGCCCTCCCGCTCGGGGTGGCGGAACCGCGACACGATGCCGCGATTGCCGTGCACGAACCCTGCGTTGTTCGCGAACACCAGGTCGGGCCACCCCGCGATCGGCTCCTGCACGATCACTTCGGCGCCGGTCGCCGCGAGGCGGTCGCGGAACGTCTCCCACTGGGTGATCGCCTTCGCGCGGTCGGCCTGCACCTCGAGGTGCATGTACGGATTGATCTCGTACTCGACCGCGAAGTAGCTCGGGCGGGCGAGGAGGAACCCCACGGGTGCGTTGCGCTGGATCGTCGCGGTGACGATGGGATCGGGCGTTGCGTCTGTATCAGGCATGGCCGCAAGTGTAGCGACGCCCTCGCTGCAGGAGTCGTTCAGTCTCCGAGGCCGAAGTGCTCGAGCACGCGCACGTACCCGGCGTAGGCCGCGACCATGACGCCGCACGCCGCAACCAGCGCGGGCCAGAACGGCACGCCTGCGCGCAGCAGGAACGGAAGCGCCACGAACAGCACGACCGACGGCAGCACGATCAGGAGGATCGACCACGACAGGGCGCTCACCTGCTCTGCGTCGCGCGTGTCGAACCAGAGGATGCCGAGCGCGATGATCGACGTGAGCGGGAGCGAGACGAGCACGGCTCCCCACACGACCGAGCGCTTCGACGCCTCCGTGGCTGCGACCACGAGCGTGCCCGCGATCACGAACTTGATGATGAGCTGCCACATGGGTGCCACCTTCGCCCGCCGCGCCGCATCACCTGCCGACGGCTCACTGTTCAGATGCCGTTCGAATCCTTACGTGGTTCTCATAATTGATTGACCCAATGTGCGCTGGACTGCCGAATCCTGCCGCCGATGGGGGGTGGGTGAACGCACCAGTCGCCCGAACCGTCACCGCATCGATCACCAGCCTCGCCTGCGCCGCCGCACTCGCGGTGGTGCTCGCGTCGCCCGCCGCCGCCGCCACCGCGCGGCACCACGGCGGCTCCGGTTCAGGAGGCGCCACGGCCCCGACACCCACGCCCACGCCCACGACTCCGGCTCCAGTCACGACCGAACCCGCCGAACCGGACCCCGATTCGGGCACGTCGGGCGACGACCCCGCGTGGGGTGGCGCCGGCGCCGGCTGGAACTACGGCTCGACCGGCGGCACGACCATCCCGACCATCTCCGCGCCGACAGCTGGCTGGACGCCGTCTGCGACACGCGCCATCTCGGTACGGGGCCTCGAGATCGACCGCGCCGCGATCTCACCCAACGGTGACGCGGAGGGTGACGAGGTCACGGTGAGCTTCCGGCTCCGGCGCTCCTCGGGCGCCGTGGCCGTCAAGGTCGTCGACGCCGGCGGCGCAGCGGTTCGATCGCTGGGCACCCTGAGCCGCTCCTCCGACTGGGGTGAGTTCACGTGGGACGGCACGAACGACGCCGGCGCCATCGTGCCCGACGGGGCGTACCGCATCGTGCTCAGCTCCATCGACGGCACACAGACCGTCTCCGGTGACACGCTCGACCTGGGCGTCGCCGTCGATACCGCCGTGCCGACACTGACGGCTGCGCGACCCACGATCACGCAGGTGCGGGCCCTCGCCAAGCGCGCCGCGAAGCTGCGCGACGAGCAGGCGCGGTGGGCGCGCGCCGCGTGGGGGCACCGCAGCCACTCGGGCGGCCGTACGGTGACCACGAAGCACCGCGAGTCGGGTTCCGAAGGCCCCGCGACCTCGACCGACATGAGCGCCGACGAGCAGGAATGGGTCAAGGCCTGGCAGGCCCAGCAGCTGCGCCTGCCGGTGACGTTCACGACGGGTGAGGCAGGCGAGGTGACGATCACCGCGCTCGTCGGCGGACGCTCGACGACGCTCGAGACCTACCGCAGCGCCGGGCGCCAGACGGCCAACGTGGTGCTCCCGCGCTACGCGGCCGGCACCGCGAAGATCACGATCGCCGCGAGCGACGACGCCGGCAACCTGCGTCGCCACACGATCGCACTCAAGCTGCCGGCCCTGCCTGCGGCGAAGACGGCGACGCGCGCGTGGCGCTCCACCGAATCGTCGAACGGCAGCTCGGAAAGCTCGGGCGGATCGACCTCGACCCCAGTGACCAACGTGCCGGCCAACACGAAGGGCCCGTTCCCCGACTGGCTCGACCCGATCATGCTGCGCGCCACCTACGGCGCCGGCGTGCCGCAGTCGTGGGCCTCGAGCCAGGCGCTCGCGAACCTCGTGCGCGGCGAGAGCTCGTTCAACCCGAAGGCGCAGAACCCGACGTCGACGGCGTACGGTCTGTTCCAGTTCCTCGACCAGACCTGGAAGGGCGTGGGCTGCACCAAGACGGCCGACGCCTACCAGCAGAGCGTCTGCGGGCTGCGCTACGTGCAGCGCCGCTACGGCACCCCCGAGAAGGCGTGGGCGTTCTGGCAGGCCCAGTCGCCGCACTGGTACTAGGGGGAGCTGACACATGCACATGTCGACACGACTCCTCGCCGTGCTCACGGTCGCGGGCCTGCTGGCCGTCGCGGTACCGGCGGCGGCGCACGCGCAGTTCCGCGGGTTCGGTGGCTGGGCGCCCGAGGTCGGCGCCGACGCCGTCGACACGATCGGTGACCTCGAGGTCGACCAGGATGCGATGTCACCCGACGGTGACGGCAGCGGCGACCAGATCCACATCGGCTTCACCTCGAAGGTCGCGCAGCACGTGACGATCACGGCGCTCGACGTGCGCGGGAACGTGGTGCGCACGATCGCCGATGCCGAGCTGCCGGTGGGCACGGCGGCCTACGCCTGGAACGGCGCCACCGACCAGGGCGCGCCGCTCGCCGACGGCGAGTACGAGCTCGTGGTCGAGGCGGGCGCGGGCGCCGACAGTGAGAGTGTCAGTGACACGGTCGTGATCGATCGCGCCGCGCCGACGGTCACGACCACGACGTCGACGGTCAGCGTGTCGAGCCCGGGGGCTGCGTCGTTCCGGTTGCCGGTCAACCTGTCGGAGTCCGCACTCGTCGACGTCACGACGAGCGGCGAGGCGGGCCGGGCGCACGCCGTCACGGCGCGCGTGAAGGGGCGCTCGTCGATCACCGTGCCGATCGGCAATCGCGCGGCCCTGCGGCGCGCGCTCGCGACCGGATCGGCCGACGTGCGCGTGCGGCTGCTCGCGACCGACGATGCCGGCAACGCGACGGTGCGTTCAGTCGACGTCGACCTCGACTACGACGCGCCGGTGGCGGGCCCGCCGGCGGGTGACCCGGGCACGGGTTCGCCGACCACGCCGGTCGCCGGGTCAGGCAAGCTGGCGTGGCCCGTGTCGGCACCGATCACGTCGCGCTTCGGTCAGCGATGGGGGCGCCTGCATGCCGGGCTCGACCTCGGCGCGAGCTCGGGCACGCGCATCGGTTCGGCGGGTGCGGGTCGCGTGGTCTACGCAGGCTGGATGAGCGGCTACGGCAACTGCGTCATGGTCGACCACGGCGGCGGCATCGTCACGCTCTACGGGCACCAGTCGCGTATCGCCACCAAGGTCGGCGCGACGGTCACGCGCGGGCAGACCCTCGGATACGTCGGCTCGACGGGCAACTCGACGGGCCCGCACCTGCACTTCGAGGTGCGCGTGAACGGCTCCCCGAAGGATCCGATCAGGTACCTGCCGTAGCGGCGAACCCGCCGCCACGCCCTCAGCTGTGCGTGCCGCCGTCGCGTTCAGTCGCTGCGGAGTCGCGCTGGTCGTTGTCGCTGCCGTCGGCCGGTGCGTTCTCGGGATTCGTCTGCGCATCGGTGGAGCCGCGCAGCCGGTCGCGCTCGGCGATCGCCTCCTGCGGATCGCGGCTCGTGGTCGGGTCGGTAGTCTCGTCACCCATGGCGGTGCCTCCAGTTTCGTGTGCGAAGACACATGCTCCGCCCGGCGGGCGTTATTCGTGGGCGACGGCGCTCAGCACCGGATCCTCCGGCCACGCCACGCCCGTGAGGTCGGCGCACGCGTCGAGCAGGTGCTGGTGCACCGTCGGATCACTGGCGTCGACGTGCGCGGCGCGTTCGGCCTTGCGCGAGAAGTAGCAGCCGCTGACGGCGGCCTCCGGCTCATCGCTTCCGGCGAGCCAGACCTGGGTGGCAGCACCATCGCGCACGCTCACCGGCGCACCGCTCCCACCCATCTTGGTCGCGGCCCAGCCCGGGTCGACGGCGTTGGAGCGCGTGCCCGGCCAGCGCTGCGCGACCGCGAAGGCGAGCACCACGTCGAGCAGCTTGGAGTCGGAGTAGGCGCTCGACCCGCTCCACGGGCGGCGCACGCGCTGCAGGTCGTCGAAGTCGAGCACCCCGGAGGCGTGCATGCCCGAGCTCAGGTAGACGAGCCGCCCGGGCGGATGCATGAGCGCCGTCAGCAGGTAGGGCGCGAGCACGTTCACCTGCAGCACCTGCTCGTTGCCGTCGACGGTCTCGACGCGGGAGCCGTTGATGTAGATGCCGGCGTTGTTGATGACGGCGTCGAACGTACCGACGGCGTTCGCGTCGTCGGCGAGGGTCGCGACCTGCGCCAGCTCGCCGAAGTCGCCGACCAGCACACCGGCGGCGCGGGGTTCGGCGGCCCGCGCGTCGGCGGCCCGCGCCGCGCTGCGGGCGTGGAGCCACACGTCGTGGCCCCCGTCGATGAGGTCGTGCGCCGACTGCAGGCCGAGGCCGTCGGCGGATCCGGTGACGAGGATGCGCCCCATCAGGCCGGGGTCACCACGACCGACGCGGCCGATCGGGTGGAAGGTCCGTGGAGCACTGCCTCGACGTTCGTGCCGTCGGGCGCGATCGCGTAGGCGGCGTAGTAGCCCGGGTGGTAGTCGCGTGGGCCCGGCGCGCCGTTGTCGGTGCCGCCGGCCGCGAGCGCCGCCTCGTGGAACCGCGCGACGGTTGCCTCGTCGGCGGCCTGGAAGGCGAGGTGCAGGCCGGTCGTCGGCGTGCCCGTGTCGTCGATCCAGAGCTCGTCGGCGGCGATCGCGTGCTCGCCGACGCGCTCGACCGGCACGTCGAACACCGCGAGCACGGCGGAGTAGAAGGTCCACGCAGCCTCGATGTCGGCTACGCGCAGGTGGATGTGGTCGACGAGGCGCCCGCGGTGGAATTCCATGCGCCGCTCCTACCCCCGCGCCGCGCGACTACGCATCAGCCAGCGAGGATGCCCGTGGCCCACATCACGAGCACGCCCGCCGCGAATCCGCCCTGCACCCACGCGGAGCCGAGGCCGGTCGAACCGCCACGCAGCGAGCGCACGATCTCGACGACCACCTGCAGCGCCGCGCCGGCCGCGATCGCGAAGCAGAGCGTCGTGAACAGCTGCCCGGCGACGTAGCGCCCGGCCCAGATGCCGAGCACCGCCGGCAGGCCGGCGAGCGCCGCCAGCGCCAGCCCGCGCAGGGGTGTCAGTCGCCCGCCGCCGCGCGCGATGGGGGCCGCGATGCCCACGCCCTCGGTGAGGTTGTGCACCATGAAACCGATGATGAGCGCGATCGCGAGGCTGGCCTCGCCCGTGGCGAAGCTCGACCCGATCGCGAGCCCCTCGCCGAGGTTGTGGAGCCCGATGCCGATCGCGACGAGCAGGGCCAGCGTGCCGCCCGAGAGTGCGCCTGCACCGGTGCGTGCGGCGGCCGCCCGCGCGCCGCTCCGCAGCATGCGACCGACCAGCGCGAGCGCGACCATGCTCACCACGATGCCCATCAGCACGACGCCGGCGCCGCCGACCGCCGGGATGAGCCCGGCCTGCGTGTCGAACGCCTCCGACGCTGCTTCGACCGCGAGGAACCCGAGCAGCCCGGCCGTGAACGCGAGGAACCCGGCCAGCGCCGCAGCCGACAGCCGGCGCAGGGCGGGGAGCCAGACCAGGCCGAGGGCCACGGGCACGAAGCCGACCAGCACGCCGACGAGCGCGCCCCAGCCGAGGCCGCGCGAGCTGACGGCCTCGGCAGGCACGGCCGCCGGCACGTCGATGACGGTCTGCACGCCGCTGCTCGAGAGCACGGTGATGACGTAGGGGTCGTCGGCGATCCAGCCATAGTCGAAGGTGAGCGTGCGGGTGCCGCGCGGCTCGATCTCGCGTGCGCCGCCCCTGACCTCGAAGCTGTTGACGTACGCCGAATCGACCGTGACGAGCGCGGGCGTGATCGGCTCGGCCTGCGGGTTGGTGACCCGCACCTCGACGCCGCCGGGCACGAAGCGCACGCCGCCCGACACGAGCTCGTCGGCGGGCGGGGGGTTGTGGCCGAAGCCGTCGAGGATGCGGTCGCCGTTGGCGCCGACGACCGTGAGGATGGCGGCGAGCACGAGCAGCGGCAGCAGC
>JAOPYW010000295.1 GCA_025964405.1 Thermoleophilia bacterium
GACGTCGCCGCGTCGCTCCGCCCGCAGGCCGAGGTCGCCGGAACCACCATCGAGGTGAAGGCCGACGATGCGGTCGAGCTGCGCTGCGATCGGTCGCGCCTGCGCCAGATCCTGCTCAACGTCGCAGCGAACGCCGTCAAGTTCACGCCGTCGGGCGCGATCACGATCACGATCACGACGCAGGGCGACCACGTCGAATTCCTCGTGCACGACACCGGCATCGGAATCCCCGCCGCCGACCTCGATCGCATCTTCGAGACGTTCTTCCAGTCGTCGGCCGCACTCGCGCGCACGCCTCGCGTCAACGAGGGTGCCGGCCTCGGGCTGGCGATCACGCGTGACCTCGCGCAGCTCCACCAAGGCAGTGTCGACATCGCATCGACCGAGGGTGTCGGCACCACAGTGCGCATCGTGCTGCCGACCGCAGGACCGACCGCACCGGTCGTCGGACCAGGCGTCGGGGCCGGCCAGGAGCCCCCGGCCGATGACTGACCCGGTACGCATAGCAGTGGTCGACGACGACGCGGCGGCGCGCCGCATGATGCGTCGCGCGCTCGAGCGGCGGGGGCACGTCGTGCTCGACGCGGCAGACGGACGCTCCGGCGTCGACGTCGTCACTGCGGGCAACGTGCAGCTGCTGCTGGTCGACATGCGCATGCCCGGTGAGCTGAGCGGGCTGGGAGTGGTGGCGGAGCTGCGCGCGAACCCCGACCTGGCGGCGCTGCGCATCGTCATGGTGTCGGCGAGCGCGCGGAGCGAGCTGCTCGGCGAGGGGGAACTGGCCGGGTGCGACGCCTTCCTCACCAAGCCCGTCGACTTCGACGAGCTCGACGCGACGATTCGCGACGTGCTCGCAACTCCGTAGATTGCCGCACCGTGCGCGTATGCGCCCCCGATGACCCGGGCTCCGCAGACGGCGATGCTGGGGACATGCCTCCTTTCACGCCATCGCGACCACCCGAACGCCGCCCCTCGAACATGCGGCGCGTACTCATCGTGGGCGCCGGGGTCGCAGGTGTCGAGGCGGCGCTTGCTCTGGCGATCGCCCACCCCACTGCACAGGTGATGCTGATCGGGTCGAGCACGACGCTGCGGCTTCCGCCCGACCTCGTCTACGTGCCCTTCGGCGTCGAGCCGGTGCTCACCGAGGTTCCGCTCCAGCGCTCACTGGCGCGCTTCGGCATCGTGACCGTGCACGGCGAACTGTTGCGTGTCGACACCGACAACCACGTCGTCGAGCTGGCCGACCGTACGCTCGCGTATGACGCACTCGTCATCGCCACCGGCGCCCGACCGGTCTCCGATGCCTCCCTCCAATTGCGTTCGCTCCCCGACGCCCGTCAGGTGGGCCGTCAACTCGCGGCCTTTCGTACGCCCGCGCCGCGACGTCGCTCGATCGTGGTGCATGCGCCGGCTGCGAGCACGTGGTCGGCCCCGGCCTTCGAGTTCGCCGTGCTCCTGGACGCCTGGCTCCGGGCGTGGGGCACGCGCGACGGGGTCGACGTCGTCGTCACGCACGCGGGCGGCGAGCCGCTCGACCAGTTCGGCCCCGAGGCGGGTGACCTGCTGCAGTCGCTGGCGCGCCAGCGCCGCATCGAGCTGCTCGGTGGTCATGGTGACGAGGCGTTCGGTGGCATCGATGCCGACCTCACGATCGAGTTTCCGCGCATCGCCGCGCAGGCGGTTCCGGGCCTCCCCGCCCTCGACGCGAACGGGTTCCACGCAGTGGTCGGACGACGACCCGGTGGCATCACGGGTGGCGCGATCGACGTCGAGGTCGCCGCTGACGTCTACGTGATCGGCGACGGCAACTCGCTGCCCATCAAGACGGCGTTCGCGGCGGCCTGGCAGGCACGCGCGCTCGCGCTCCAGCTCGGCGGTCGGTCGGAGCTGCTCTGCGTCGACGTCGACGACGTGCCGTTCGATCGGGTCACCTACGAGTTCGACCTCGTCTCGTCGACCCTGACCACCAGCTTCCACGCGGCGAGCCGATTGTTGCCACCGCACCTCGACCCACACGTCGACGCGTGCATCGTCGATCGCGGTCCGCGCAAGCTGGCCGGCACCCTCATCCGCCAGCACCTCCTCGGTCGCACGAGCATCGACGCCTCGGCGCAGGCATATCGCGCACTCGTCGCCGAGTCAGCTTCGTCCCTCCCGGCCTGAACCGAACCTATACTCGCCCGGATGACTGCCTCCTCGCCGCCCCCGCTCCTCCGTGTCGTGCTCGTCGACGACCATGCGATCGTGCGCGCCGGGCTGGCGACCCTGCTCGAGCGCGCCGAAGGCATCGACGTCGTCGCCCAGGCCGGCACGGTCGCGATGGCCCTCGAGAAGGTCGAGGTGACGCGGCCTGACATCGTCGTGCTCGACATCACGCTCGGCGCGGAGAACGCCCTCGACGCACTGCCGGAGCTGCTGCGCCTGGGGCGAGGACCTCGGGTGCTCATGCTGAGCATGCACGACGACGTGACGCACGTGCAGGATGCATTCGCGGCCGGAGCACACGGCTACCTCATCAAGGACGCAGCCAGTGAGGAGCTCGAGCTGGCGATCCGCGCGCTCGGCCGCGGCGAACGCTACGTGCATCCGGTGCTCGGCGCGCGTCTCGCACAGGCCGCGATCGCACCCCCGGCCGACGACCTCACCGACCGCGAGCGCGACGTCGTGCGGCTGCTGGCGCTGGGCCACACCAACAGTGACGTGGCCGGACAACTCTTCCTGAGCGTGCGCACGGTCGAGACGCACCGCGCCCACGCGATGGGCAAGCTGCGCCTGGGCTCACGCGCCGAGCTCGTGCGCTGGGCGCTCGACCACGACCTGCTCGACTGACACCGCACGCCGGCCGGTCAGACCGGTTCGGGCTCGCCCGTGTCGGCCGTCGAGGGATTGTGGAAACCGTGGCTGTCGACCAGCGGGGCGACTTCCGCAGGGAACCGCTCCCACGTGATGCCACTGGTCTCGTCGCTGAAGCCGGGCACGCCGACCTTCGCGTTGAGGCCGTTCCAGTTGAGCTCCTGCAGCACGCGCGGCTGCTCCTCCATCGTGATGCAGTCGGTGACCGGGCACACGATCGAGCAGAGGTCGCAACCGATGCACTCGTGCTGGTCGACCTTCGCGACGCGCCCGATGTTGACGGTGCCGTTCTCCCAGTCGATGCAGTCGACCTGGTTGTCGCGGCAGACCTCGATGCACTTGCCGCAACCGATGCAACTGTCGGGATCGACCTTCGCGCGCACCTGCCAGTTGAGGTCGAGGTCGCCGAAGCTGGAGATGCGCTCCACCGAACCACCGACGAGGTCGCGCACGCTGGCGAGTCCCTTCGAGTCGAGGTAGTTGGAGAGCCCCGTCTCGAGCTCGCCGACGAGGCGGAACCCGTGGTGCATGATCGCGGTGCAGACCTGCACGGTGCTCGCGCCGAGCAGCATGAATTCGGCGACGTCCTGCCAGGTGTGCGCGCCGCCGATGCCGCTGATGGGGAGCCCGGCGAGCTCCGGATTGTGGGCGATCGACGAGACCATGTGCAGCGCGATCGGCTTGACGGCCGGGCCGGCGTAGCCGCCGTGCGAGCCCTTGCCGTTGACCGACGGCCGCGTCTCCCAGGTGTCGAGGTCGAGCCCGACGATCGAGTTGATCGTGTTGATCGCCGACACGCCGTCGGCGCCACCGGCCTTGGCGGCGAGGGCGCCCGACTCGATGTTCGTGATGTTCGGCGTGAGCTTGACGAGCACCGGAATCGTAGCGACTTCCTTCACCCAGCCCGTGATCATCTCGATGTACTCGGGCACCTGGCCGACGGCGGCACCCATGTTGCGCTCCGACATGCCGTGGGGGCAGCCGAAGTTGAGCTCGAAGCCGTCACAGCCCGTCTGTTCGGCGCGCTTGACGACCTCGTGCCAGGCCTGGCGTTCGGTCTCCACCATGAGTGACACGACGACGGCGCGGTCGGGGAACTCCTCCTTGGCCTGTGCGATCTCGGCGAAGTTGACCTCGATCGGTCGGTCGGAGATGAGTTCGATGTTGTTGAGCCCGACGAGCTTGCGGCCGTAGACGTCGAGCCCGCCGTACCGCATGGCGGTGTCGATGACGGGCCCACCGACGGTCTTCCAGACCACGCCACCCCAGCCGGCCTCGAACGCGAGGCGCACCTGGCGGAGCGAGTTGCCGGGCGGTCCGGAGGCGATCCAGAACGGGTTCGGGCTCTGGATGCCGGCGGTGTCTGTCGAGAGATCGGCCATCAGGCGTGGTCCTCCAGGTAGGCGTCGATCGCACGAGCGGCATCGCGCCCCTGGGCCACCGCGTCGACGACGCTCAGCTCCTTGCCCGAGAGCACGGCGTCGCCGCCCGCGAACACACGCGGGTCTGACGTGTGGAACGGCCCCGTCATCTTCGGGCGGTCCCACTCGACGTCGAGGCCGAACCGCTCGTAGAGGCCCGGCTCGCGCAGCTGGCCGGTGGCGAGCAGCACGTGGTCGCAGTCGATCACGACGACGTCGTCGGTGACGGTCGGGCGCGGGCGGCCGTCGATGTCGGGCTCCCCCAGCACGACGACGCGACACTCGAGCCCGCTGACATGCCCCGTGTCATCGGTCAGCACGCGCACCGGTTGGGTCAACCAGCGGAAGCGGACGCCGTCCTTGAGGCAGTGCTCGTACTCGTCGGGGTACCCCGTCATCTCACCCTGCGTGCGGCGGTAGACGCAGGTCACGACGTCGGCGCCGAGGCGGGCGGCGATGGTGGCGGCGTCCATGGCGGTGTTGCCGGCGCCGACGATCACGACGTTGCGCCCCACGGGCACGTCACTCGGGCGCTGGACGCGAATCTCCTCGATGAACTCGAGCGCATCCTCGACCCCGTCGGCCTCGGCGCCGACGAGCGAGATGCTCGACACGCGCCGGCCAGCGCCGTTGGCGAGGAACACGGCATCGAACTGCTCGAGCAGCTCCTCCCCCGACACGTCGACCCCGACCTCGCAGCCGACCTTCGCGGTCGCGCCCAGGGCGATGACCTGCGACGCCTCCCACTGCGCGACCTCGCTCGGTTCCCGGAGCGGGATGATGCCGTACATCGCGAGGCCGCCGAGCTCGGGCTGGCGGTCGAAGATCGTGACGTCGTGCCCGGCGATGCGCAGTTCGGCCGCGGAGGCGAGTCCGGCGGGGCCGCCGCCGACGACGGCCACGGAGCGTCCGGTCGGGGCGCCCGAGACGAGGCCGGCGCGCGCGAAGCCGTTCGGGTCGCGGTAGACCTCGTCGGTGGCGTAGCGCTGCAGGCGGCCGATCTTGATCGGGCCCTCGTGGGGCGCGAGCACGCAGGCCTGCTCGCAGAGCTCCTCCACGGCGCAGACGCGCGCGCAGGAGGATCCGAGGATGTTCTGCTCGAGGATGCGCTGGGCCGAGCCGAGCCGGTCGTCGGTCTGGATCAGCTTGATGAATCCGGGGATGTCGATGCTCGTCGGGCACGCGACCATGCACGGCGCGTCGAAGCAGTAGAGGCAGTTGCTCGCCTCCACGATCGCCTCGTTGCGCGTGTAGGCCGGCAGGCGTTCGGCGAGGTCGGCATCGATCTGAGCAGCAGGCCGGAGCCCGGTGAAGAGGTCACCCATGTGGAGCTCCTAGTTCGTCGGGAAGCCGAGGTCGACGCCGCGATGGCTGGGGTCGGGCCAGCGACCGGTGATCGCCTTGGCGCGGGTGAAGAACCGCACCCCCTCCATGCCGTGCATGTGGCTGTCGCCGAACAGCGACGCCTTCCAGCCGCCGAACGAGTAGTAGGCCATGGGCACCGGGATGGGCACGTTGAGTCCCACCATGCCGACCTCCACCTCGTACTGGAAGCGCCGGGCGGCACCACCGTCATTGGTGAAGAGCGCCACGCCGTTCGCGTACTCCGAGTCGTTGACGAGCTGCATCGCGTCGTCCCACGTGTCGACGCGCACGATGTCGAGCACCGGTCCGAATATCTCGTCGGTGTAGATCGACATGTCGGTCGACACGTTGTCGAACAGCGTGGGACCGACCCAGTAGCCGTCGTCGTGGCCCGCGACCGCGAGCGTGCGACCGTCGACCACGAGCTCGGCGCCGTCGGCCGCGCCCTGCGCGAGGTACGCATGGATCTTGTCGCGCGACTCGCGCGTGACGACGGGGCCCATCTCGCTCGTCGGTGCGTGGCCGGGACCGGTGGTGAGCTTCGCCATGCGCTCCTCGAGCAGGGGGCGCAGGCGGTCGCCGGCGTCACCCACCGCGACCAGCACGGAGATCGCCATGCAGCGCTGGCCCGCAGATCCGAACGCGGCGCCGATCGCGGCGTCGGCCGCGAGCTCCATGTCGGCGTCGGGCAGCACGACCATGTGGTTCTTCGCGCCGCCGAGCGCCTGCACGCGCTTGCCGTTGCGGGTGCCGGTCTCGTAGACGTGGCGCGCGACGGGCGTGGAGCTGACGCTCGAGACGGCCTTCACGTCGGGATGCTCGAGCAGCCGGTTCACCGCGACCGCGTCGCCGTGCACGACGTTGAACACGCCGTCGGGCAGGCCCGCCTGCGCAAACAGCTCGGCGAGGAACACGGCCGCCGACGGATCCTTCTCGCTCGGCTTGAGCACGAAGGTGTTGCCGGCTGCGATCGCGATCGGGAACATCCAGAGCGGCACCATGGCCGGGAAGTTGAACGGCGTGATGCCGGCGACGACGCCGAGCGGCTGGCGGATCGACCACACGTCGACGCCGCCTGACACGTTCTCGGAGTACTCGCCCTTGATGAGGTGCGGCATGCCGCAGGCGAACTCGACGACCTCGATGCCACGCGCCACCTCGCCGAGCGCGTCGGCCGTGACCTTGCCGTGCTCACGGGTGACGATCGCCGCCAACTCGTTGCGATTCGCGTGCAGCAGCTCACGGAACGCGAACATGATCGTGGCGCGCTTGGTCAATGACGTGTCACGCCACCCCTTCGCCGCAGCCGTGGCCGAGGCGACCGCGCGGTCGACGTCGGCGGCGCTCGCCATCGGCGCCACCGCGACCACGTCACCGGTCGCCGGATCGTGCACGTCGAGCGTGCGCTCGCTGGGCGTCGCGTCGCTGGCGCCACCGATCCAGTGGTGCAGGGCGGTGGCCTGCGTCGACGGGGCGGTCATGCGTTCACCTGCACCGACGGGGTCGGCTCCGCCGGACCCATCGTCGTGGGCGCGCCGATGCCGTGCAGCTCGTGCTGCACCTCGAACAGCGCCTCGAGCAGGAGCGCCGCTCCTTCGGCGGACTCCGCGGCCGTCAGCGTCATCGGCGGCGCCATGCGCAGCACGTTGCCGTAGAGCCCGCCCTTGCCGATGAGCAGGCCGCGCTGCTTGGTGGCCTCCATCATCATGCCGGCGGCCGTGGCATCTGGCGTGTCGGTGCCCGGCTCCACGAGTTCGAGGGCGAACATGAGCCCCTTGCCGCGGAGCTCGGCCACCATCGGCAGGTGACCGGCGGTGACGTGTTCACGCAGCGCGTGCATGATCGTCGCACCCTGGGTGCCCGCGTTGCCCTGCAGGTCGTGGTCGAGGATGTACTTCAGGTTCGCCACCGACCCCGCCATCGCCAGCGGATTGCCGCCGAACGTGGAGATCGAACCCGACGTCACGCTGTCCATGAGCTCGGCGCTCGCGATGACGCCCCCGACCGACAGCCCGTTGCCGATGCCCTTGGCGAACGTGATGACGTCGGGCACGATGCCGTGCGCCTGGTGCCCCCAGAAGTGCTCGCCCGTGCGCCCCCATCCGGTCTGCACCTCATCGGCGATCATGAGGATGCCCTCCTCCGACAGCACCTCCTGGAAGGCCGCGAACAGCCCGTCCGGTGGCGTGGCGAACCCGCCCACCCCCTGGATCGGCTCGAAGATCATCGCCGCGATATCACCCGAGGTGGTGGTCTGCAGCACGCTCTTCAGGTCGTCGACGCAGTGCGCGATGAACTCGTCGGGTGAGGCGTTGCGCCACGGGCTGCGGTACTGGTAGCCGCCGTGCACCCAGTTGACGGTGATCGGCGACAGCTGCGACGCACGCCACCCTCGGTTGCCGGTGAGCGCGACCGTCGCGAACGTGCGCCCGTGGTAGCTGTTGCGCAGGGCCAGCACCTGGTTCGACCGGCGCCGACCGGTGGCCAGCAGCAGGGCCGCCTCGTTCGCTTCGGAACCGCTCCCCGTGAAGAAGACCTTCGCGTCGGGGATGCCGCTGAGCCGGGCGATCTCCTCGGCGAGCTCGACCTGCTGCTCGATCAGGTAGAGGGTGGAGCTGTGGAGCATGCGCGCGGCCTGCTCCTGCACGGCCGTCACGACCTCGGGGAGGGCATGCGCCGTGCTCGTGGTGAGGATGCCGCCGAACCAGTCGAGGTACTTCGTACCTGCGGCATCCCAGACGTGGCGCCCCTCGCCGTGGGTCAGCTGGATCGGCGCATCGTAGTAGAGCGCCATCCACTTCGGCAGCACGGCCTGGTGGCGTGCGAGCAGGGCTCGTTCGTCGGTCATCGGGCTCCCCTTCCCTCAGGTGGCGCAGCCCCCGCTGCGCGCGATCGAACGATACTAACCTCATTCGATCGTAAGGGTGACCTCACAGGAGTACCCGCAACCAGGAGGCGATCAGACGAAGACGAAGCCCGCGTGGTCGTCGACGTGCTGCGCCCGGGCGAAGGTCGTCTCCCGATAGAGCGACTTGGCCGACTCGAGGGCGTCAGACACGCCGGCCGGCAGCGGCTGGTCGAGGTCGTAGCGCGCCTGCCACGCGTCGCGGGCGTTGCCGCCGTCACGTGTCTTCACCGAGAAGTCGACCCAGTGCTTCGCACCCGTGCCGGTCGACGGTGCGGCGTTCCCGCGGAGCGCGTCGACCGCGTCGATGAGCCCGGAAGCCGCCGCGCCGCGCGCCGTGTCCTCGGCCGCGGCGACCGTCTTGTCGGTCTGCATGAAGGGAATGCCGAGCACGCGTGGTTCGGGGTGGATCCAGCGGGAGTTGCGGTCGACGAACAGGCCGTCGAGCCCGGGCGTGTCGGAAATCGTGTCGATCACGCCGACGCCACGCTGCTCGTGCACCAGTGGGCCTACGTGGTTCCACTTGACGTTGACGATGGCGCGCTCCGTGCTCACGGATGCGCCCTTGGGCAAGAAGATGATCGTCATGGCGAGTCCCTCGTCGCGTGCCACCCGATGTCCCGACCGGGCGCGCACACCCGTACTTCGCCCCTGGGCCGGTCGACGTTGCACCCCCGCGCGAACGCGGTGCATCGATGCTGGTAGTGTCGTGCGCTCTTCGCACGATCCTTGGGAGGGGAATCATGGGAACCGTGATCACGGGTGGCACGATCGTCACCGCGGCCGACACCTATCGCGCCGACGTGCGCATCGAGGGCGAGCGCATCGCGCGCATCGGCTTCGACCTGGCCGAGCCGGGCGACGCCCTGATCGACGCGACGGGCAAGCTCGTCATGCCGGGCGCGATCGACGTGCACACCCACCTCGACATGCCGTTCGGCGGTACCACGTCGTGCGACGACTTCACGACCGGTCACCTCGCCGCGCTGCACGGTGGCACGACCATGCACATCGACTTCGCGCAGCAGCCCCGCGGCGGCTCGCTGCAGGACGGGCTCGACACCTGGCACGCGAAGGCGAACGGCCGCGCCGTGATGGACTACGGCTTCCACATGATCGTCACCGACGCCCGTCCCGAGGTGGTCGAGGAGCTCGATTCGATGGTCGCGCAGGGCGTGCCGAGCTTCAAGCTGTTCCTCGCCTACCCCGGCGTGTTCATGGTCGACGACGACACCCTCTTCGCCGTCATGGAGCGCGCCCGTGACAACGGCGGGCTCGTGATGATGCACTGCGAGAACGGCGTGGTGATCGACCACCTCGTGCAGCGCGCCGTCGCCGAGGGCCACGCCGGCGAGCCCGGGTGGCACTACCGCACGCGCCCCGCGACGCTCGAGGGCGAGAGCACGGAACGCGCCATCGCACTCGCCAAGGTCGCGGGCGCGCCCCTCTACGTCGTGCACGTCACCTGCACCGAGGCCGTCGACGCCATCACCCGCGCCCGCGCGGAGGGGCAGCGCGTCTGGGGCGAGAGCTGCATCCAGTACTTCTTCCACACCCAGGACGACCTCGACCGCCCCGACTTCGAGGGCGCGAAGTTCGTCTGCTCACCCCCGCTCCGCACCGAGGCCGACCAGGCCCGCCTCTGGGATGCGATCCGCCGCGACGAGCTCGAGGTCATCTCCACCGACCACTGCCCGTTCCGCTTCGCCGACCAGAAGACGCTCGGCGCCGACGACTTCCGCGCCATCCCGAACGGCATGCCCGTGATCGAGGAGCGCATGAGCCTGCTCTCCACCGCCGTGCACGCGGGTCACCTCTCGTGGAACCGCCTCGTCGAGGTCGCCTCCACCAACCCCGCGAAGCTGTTCGGCTGCTACCCGCAGAAGGGCGCGATCGCCCCCGGCTCCGACGCCGACATCGTGGTGTGGGATGCCGATGCCGAATACACGTGGACGGTCGACCGGATCCACTCGGCCGTCGACTACACGACCTTCGAGGGCACGCCCGTGAAGGGCATCGCTTCGCACGTCTTCAGTCGGGGGGAGCTGGTCATCGCCGACGGGGCCGCCACGGATGCCGCCACCCCCGGGCGCGGCCGGTTCGTGCACCGCCGCACCTTCGAGCACGCACGACCCGGCGAGTACCTCGGAAACGTCACCACCGCCGAGCCGACGCATGCCTGACGCCGCGCTCCCACCGCTCGTGACCGGTGTCGACTTCGTCTCGCTGTTCGCACGCGACCTCGAGGTGGCGCGCACGTTCTACGCCGAGGTGCTGCGCCTGCCGCTGCTGACCGACCGCGCGCCCTACAACCTCGAGTTCCAGGTCGGAAACGTGACGCTCAGCCTGCTCGACGCCGCCCAGATGGGCAACGGCATGGAGCACGCGGTCAACACGGGCGTCATCGCGCTGCACGTCGACGACGTCGCCGTGGCACGCGCCGAGCTCGAAGCCGCAGGGGTGACGTTCACCCGCGACACCATCGACACCGGCGTGTGTCACATGGGGCTCTTCACCGACCCCGACGGCAATGCCTTCATGCTCCACCACCGCTACGCACCCAAGGAGAACTGACATGTCGATCATCAAGGCAGCACTCATCCAGGCACACGCGAACATGGAGAAGCGCGAAGCGATCGACAAGCACGTCGGCATGATCCGCGATGCGGCGTCACAGGGCGCGCAGATCGTCTGCCTGCAGGAGATCTTCTACGGCCCCTACTTCTGTGCCGACGAGGGCAACACCGAGTGGTTCCGAACGGCGGAGCACGCCGAGACCGGCCGCACCGTGGTGCTCATGCAGGAGCTCGCGAAGGAGCTCGGCATCGTGCTCGTGCTGCCGATCTACGAGGAGGCGATGCAGGGCGTGTACTACAACACGACCGTCGTGATCGACGCCGACGGCACGAATCTCGGCAAGTACCGCAAGACGCACATCCCGCAGGTCGGACCGATCTTCTGGGAGAAGTTCTTCTTCAAGCCCGGCAACCTCGGCTACCCGGTGTTCGACACCGCGGTCGGCAAGGTGGGCATCGTCATCTGCTACGACCGCCACTTCCCCGAGATCTACCGCGAGCTCGCGCTCAACGGCGCGCAGATCGTGTTCAACCCGTCGGCGACGGTCGAAAGTCTGTCGCGCTACCTCTGGGAGCTCGAGCAGGTCGCCGGAGCGGCGGCCAACGGCTACTGGGTCGGCGCGATCAACCGCGTCGGCGTCGAGAGCCCGATCTCCGAGCACAAGTTCTACGGTTCGAGCTACTTCGCGAATCCGAAGGGCGAGATCGTGGCGCAGGCCAACGACACCGACGACGCGATCGTCATCGCCGACATCGACCTCGACGAGATCCAGCGCGTGCGCGACACGTGGCAGTTCTTCCGCGACCGTCGCCCGGAGACCTACACCTCGACGGTGAACCCCGCACTCCCCTAGGCAGCAGTCCCCTGCTCGTGTCGTCGCGGCTCGCCGTGGGCCACGCTACAGCGTGACGCCGAGCAGGCGACCGACGCTCCACGTGACGGCCATCGCCAGCGCGCCGCCCGCTGCCACGCGCAGCACGCCCTGACGGATGCGGCTGTGGCCGGCGCGCGCGGCGAGCGCACCCGCGCCCCCGAGCACCACGAGCGTCACGGCCATGGTGATCGTGATGCGCAGGCGGGTGGGTGCGGCCACGATCGCGACGACGGGCAACGCCGCGCCGACCGCGAAGCTCACCGCACTCAACCACGCCGCCTGCCACGGGCGAGCGATGATGCGGCTGTCGATGGCGAGCTCCTCGCGCAGGTGCGTGCCGAGCGCGTCGTGCTCCGTGAGTTCGGTCGCCACCTGGCGGGCCACGCCCTCCGTCACGCCGCGGGCACGGTAGATGGCCACGAGCTCCTCGAGCTCCTGGTCGGCGTCGTGGTCGAGCTCCCACTGCTCGAGGGCGATGTCCGAGCGTTCGGTGTCGCGCTGCGCCGCCACCGACACGTACTCGCCCGCCGCCATCGAGAGCGCGCCCGAGACGAGCCCTGCGAGCCCGACGGTCGTCAACGTCGTCGCCCCGGCGCCGGTCGCAGCCACCCCGATCACGAGCCCCGCCGTCGACACGATGCCGTCCTCGGCGCCGAGCACGAACGGACGCAGCCACCCTCCGGTGCCGATCGGGGCGTGGATCTCTCGGTGTGGAGCTGGCATCGCACTCCTTCGTCGTCGCGGGTCGAGCGCGTAGTTCTCGTCGGACAGCTGCGGTTTTCCCCCGACGTGCCGGGGTCGGTGCTCGGCCATCATCGTTGGTAGACGCAAACGACAGAAGGAATCACCATGCACGCCGCACTCACCCCCCGCGAACGAAGCTTCCGCATCCTACTCGCGCTCCTCCTCGGCATCGTCGCCGTGCGCCTCGGATTCTCGAGCGGCGCCCTCAACACGGTCGAGGCGATCGGCTCCATCGTGATCGGGCTCGGTGCCCTCGCCACCGGGGTCCTGGGTCGCAGCACCGGTTTCGCCGGCCTCGACACCCCGTTCTCGCTCGGCTTCCTCACCGCACGACTGTTCGTGGGCTGGCAGTTCCTCCACGCCGGCTGGGAGAAGTTCAACGAGCCCGGCTGGCTCGGCAGCAGCCACGGCGCCGCGGCCAAGGGGTTCCTGACCGGAGCCGCCGACCCCGCAGCGTCGAGCGGGGCGCATCCGTCGGTGCCGGGCTGGTTCGGTGACCTCGCCTCGAACGTCTTCCTGCCCCATTCCGAGATCATGGCGTACTTCATCGTGCTCGGCGAGGTCGCCGTCGGCGTCGGGCTCATCGTTGGCCTGTTCACGCGCACCGCAGCGTTCTTCGGGCTCACCATGAACCTCGCCTTCCTGTTCGCCGGCTCCACCGGCGGCGGCATCAGCCCGCTCATGGTCGTCGCCGAACTGGTCGTGATGACCGGTGCGATCGCCGCAGTTCAGGCGCTGAGTGCAGACCGCGTGGTCACCACGGCTCGCGGCGGCGATGGCCAGGCTGCGCGCCAGCTCCACGTACCCGCCTCATGGCGTCGCGTGCCGGCTGCCTGATCACGGGCCCACATCCAGCTCCCCCACAGCGAACTCGAGGACACCATGCAGGCACTCACGTACACGCGCTCATCCGACCATCCGTCCTGGAGCGAGGTCGCCCGACCGACCATCCAGGACGCCACCGATGCGGTCGTTCGCATCACGACCACGACGATCTGCGGCTCCGACCTCCACATCCTCAAGGGTGACGTTCCCGAGGTCACCGAGGGACGGGTCCTCGGACACGAGGCGATTGGCGTGATCGAGGAGCTCGGTTCAGCCGTGACATCGTTCGCGGTCGGCGACCGCGTGCTCATCTCGTGCATCACGTCGTGCGGTCGCTGTGAGCAGTGCCGCACCGGCAGGTACGGCATCTGCAGCGGCGGTGGCGGCTGGATCCTCGGCCACACCATCGACGGCGTGCAGGCAGACTTCGCGCGCATCCCGTTCGCCGACTACTCGCTGTATGCGGTGCCCGACGCGCTGGATGACGAACAGGTGCTCTTCCTCGCCGACATCCTGCCGACCGCGTTCGAGGTCGGTGTCATCAACGGCAAGGTGCAGCCCGGCGACACCGTCGCCATCGTGGGCGCGGGCCCCGTCGGCCTGGCGGCACTCATGACGGCGCAGCTGTTCACCCCGGGACGCATCATCGTCTCCGACCCGCTCGCCAGTCGCCGCGAACGCGCGCTGGAATACGGCGCCGACGTCGCCATCGATCCGACGAACGGCGATGCGGCCGCACAGGTGCTGGCACTCACCGACGGTGTGGGCGTCGACGTCGCGATCGAGGCCGTCGGACTCCCGGCCACCTTCGAATCCGCCGTCGACATGGTGCGCGCCGGCGGTCGTCTCGCCAACATCGGTGTGCACGGCAAGCCCGTCACGCTCCACATGGAGCGACTCTGGACCCGCGACGTCACCATCACGACCGGCCTGGTCGACACCTGGTCGATCCCGATGCTCCTGCGCCTGGTCGAGCAGGGCAAGCTCGACGGCCGTCGCTTCGCCACCCACCACTTCGACCTCGACCACGTCGTCGATGCCTACGGCGAGTTCGGCGACGCAGCCACCTCCGGCGTCAACAAGGTCGTCCTCCACGGCGACGCCCTGGTCAATCGCGCGGGAACCGCCGACGTGCTCGTCGCGGCGGTCGACTGACGGCCTCTACGGCGCCGTGGTCCAGGCGACACGGAGCCAGCAGCCGGGGATCGCCGTGGTCGCCACGCCCTCGAACGCGCGGCGTTCGGCATGTGACGTCACGGGCACGGCGACCGTGGCGCCACTGCCGCAGATGAGCGGCTCGCCGCCGGCATCCTCGAAGGCGCCGACGAGCTTGTCGAGCGCTTCGCAGCTGGCGCGCGCCGGGCCCGCGAGGTCGTTGCGCTTGCGGCGGCGTCGCGCGAGCCTGAGGGCCTCGTCGTCGCGCTCGGGGAGCGGATCGAGGAGGCCGGCCTCGTGGAGCGAGTAGACGTCGGCCGTCGACTGGTGCACGTTCGGGAAGGCGAGGAGCCATGCGCGGGGCGGTACGGCCGCCGTGCGTTCGATGCGCTCCCCCCGTCCGCGGGCGATGGCAGTGGCCGTGGGACCCAGCAGGAAGAACGGCACGTCGGAGCCGATGCCGGCGGCGATCTCGTGCAGCTCCTCCTCGGTGAGCGGATGGTCGAGGAGCATGTTGACGGTACGCAGCGCGGCCGCCGCGTCACTCGACCCGCCGCCGAGGCCGCCGCCGATCGGGATCTCCTTCTCGATCGTCACCCACACGCGGGCGCCCTGCTTCGCACGCGCGAGCAGCTCCTCCACCGCACGCGTCACGAGCGTGTCGCCACCCGGGATGTCGGGCGCCTCCACCAGCACGTCGACGATGTCGGAATCCCAGAGCTCGAGGTCGACGTCGACGCGATCGGCCAGGTCGAGCGTCTGCATCACGCTGACGACCTCGTGGAACCCGTCGGCGCGCTGCTCGCCCACGGCCAGCAGCAGGTTGAGCTTGGCCGGCGCGATCGCCGTCGCGCGCAGCGTGCCCTCGGCTTCGGTCGCGTCGATGCCCGCCCCGCGTCGCACCATCACCCACTGACCACACGATCGGCGATGCGACTGCCTCCGAGCGCCTCGAACACCGAGACGAACCGCTCGGGCGAGAGCTGCTCGGGGCGGGCGGCAGGCGGCAGGTCGACCGCCGCGAGCGCCTCGACGGTCGCATCACGCAGGGCGATGCCGGCGGTCTGCAGGTTGTTGGCCAGCGTCTTGCGTCGATGCATGAAGGCGGTCTTGGTGAAGGCCGCGAAGGCGGGCACCCGCTCCGGTGCGAGCAGGCGGTCGGTGCGCCGGAACGCGATGAGCACGCTGTCGACGTTGGGCGGCGGCACGAACACCGAGCGCGACACCTTGTGCACGCCGGTGCGTTCGCAGGTGGTGCGCAGCAGCACGCTGAGCGCGTTGTAGCCCTTCGAGCCCTCGTCGGCGAAGAACCGGTCGCCGATCTCGCGCTGCACCATCACGCAGTAGGAGCGCAGCCCCGGTGCGTGCTGGAGCGCCTCCGCCACGATCGGCGCGGCCACGTGGTACGGCAGGTTCGACACCATCTTGGTGGGCTCGGGCGTGAGCGTCGCGGGATCGAGTTCGGTCGCGTCGCTCCAGTGGATCGTCACGTTCGCCAGATCGGCTGACATCGCCGCGATGGCGGGTTCGAGCCGACGGTCCATCTCCACGCCGTGCACGTGGCTGACACGCCGCGCGAGGTAGTCGGTGAGCACACCGACGCCCACGCCCGGCTCGTAGCAGACATCCTCGGGCGTCAGCTCCGCGAGGCGTTCGATCACGTCGAGCACGTTGTTGTCGACGAGGAAGTGCTGCCCGAGGTTCGTGTCGGGCGTCAGGCCGAAGCGGCGGAGCTGGTCGCGTGTGAGCTGGGCCATGGCGGGTCAGGCGCCCACGGCCGCGGGGGTCCAGCCGAACGTGCGCTCGGCGGTCGCGACGGTCGCGGCGCGGGCCGCGTCGAAGGAGATGCCGTGCACGTCGGCGAGCACCTGCAGCGTGTGCTGCACGAAGGCGGGCTGGTTGCGCGTGCCCCGCATGGGCTTCGGCGCGAGGTAGGGCGCGTCGGTCTCCACCATCAGCCGATCGAGGGGGAGCCGACGGCAGGCGTCGCGGAGTGCGTCTGCCGTACCGTAGGTGAGGTTGCCGGCGAACGAGCAGACCCAGCGATCGTGGCCGAGCACGCGGTCGACATCGGCCGGGTCGGTGAGCGCGTAGCAGTGCAGCACCACGTCGAGGTCACTGGCCGACGCCTCGAGCGCGGCGATCGTGTAGGCCGCGGCGTCGCGCGAGTGGATGATGAGCGGCAGCCCGAGTTCGCGCGCGAGCGCGCACTGCAGGTCGAAGGCCGGGCGCTGCTGCTCGAGCGTGCCCGCATCGTGGAACTGGTCGAATCCGGTCTCGCCGATCGCCACCACGAGCGGATCGCGAGCAAGCTCCGCGATCTCGCCGAAGGTGTCGAGGTCGAAGGCGGCCGCCGACAACGGGTGCACGCCCGCGGCGATGCGCACGTCGTCGGGGTGGGCGCGGGCGATCTCGAGCGTCGCGCGGATGGAGTCGGCACCGCAGCCGATCGAGACCATGCCCTGCACGCCCACGGCGCGCGCCGCGGCGATCGCGCCGGCTGCGTCGTCGAGCGAATCCAGGTGGGTGTGCGAGTCGATCACCCGGTGATTGTACCGGTGATCCGGAGTCGCGATCGACCAGCAGGGGCCCGCGCGATGGTTGGTCGCGCGGGCCCCGTGCCTGTCCATGGAGTGAATCAGCTCGGGGCGTCTTCACTGGGGTCCGGATCCAACCCCGCCGGCGACTGCGGCGCGGATCCGAATACGTGGCGCCGCGGGCCCCCCGGCCCCACGGCAATACTTGGACACTCCCATGGAGTATACAAGCATTATCGACCAGCGTAGCGCGTATACGAGGGCCCCGCGCTCCTGTATGGTCGGCCCATGGTCGCGCCGTCCGACATCGCTGACGATCCGACGGGCTCGTTTCCCGACGACGAGCTGCAGGTCGCCGTCCTCGACCGCGTGTACATGCTGCTCCAGCGCACGCGACTGTGGACGATTCCGGTGCTGCACTCGTTCGACCTGACCGAGCCCACCTCGCAGGTGTTGTGGGCGCTCCGCCCCGAGCGCCCCGCGCCCTCCATGCGCGAACTGGCCGGCTGGCTCACGATCGACCCGTCCTCCGTGACCTTCCTCGTCGATCGCCTCGAATCCCGCGGCCTGGTCGAACGCCGGGTCGACTCCGCCGACCGCCGCGGCAAGCGCGTGCACCTGAGCCCGCAGGGCCTCGAACTGCGGACGCAGATGATCGCGGCCCTCGGCGGCCGCAACCCGATGAACCAACTGACCACGCGCGAGACCCGCCAGCTCCTGCGCCTGCTCGACAAGGCATCGCCCCCAAGCCCCCACCAGGTCTGACCCGTCGCACCTCGACGCGCCCCACGGTGAACCAGCCTTGAGCACGGTACCTTGTTGTGCTAAGGTACCTGTATGGATGACGTCGACACCTTCAAGGCGGTGCGCCGCGGGCTCCTCGAGTTCGCCGTGCTCACCAGCCTCTCCCCCGGACGGCTCTACGCCGCCGAGATCGTGGGTCGCCTGGCCGGCACCCCGTTCGCGACCCAGGAGGGCACCCTCTATCCCCTCCTCGGCAAGCTCCGTCGCGACGGACTGCTCGACCACGACTGGGTCGAGTCGGAGAGCGGTCCTCCGCGCAAGTACCACCGCCTGACCGAGCAGGGCGCGCAACGGCGCGCGGAGCTCGGCACGTACTGGGATCACCTCGCCACCACCCTCCAGCAGCTCGGA
>JAOPYW010000181.1 GCA_025964405.1 Thermoleophilia bacterium
CGTGCCGTTGCGGGTGGTCAACATGACTGCGCCGGCGGTCGCGGCTACTCCGGCAGGCACGAGCAGCGCCGGCAGGTTGTGCACGTTTTACGGCCACGGCTCGCCACGGGGCGTCACCACGTGGTGCTCGGTGGCGAGATAGGCCGCCGTGCCGAACACTGCGGCAGCCGCAAGTGGCGTCGCAACCATGACGGCTGGTGAGATGTGCATGAGCGTCCCTCCGATGCAGTGGACGGACACGAGCCCGCCACGAACCCCGTCCCAGGGTTCGTCCGTATATCGAGCCCGCTCGAGATTCGTTCCAACGGCGTACCGCACCGGCCAGCTCAAGGATGCGGTGCAACACGCGACCTCGCTCGACCCGAAACGCAGGTGATGGCGTCGGGACAACGCCACGGGACGACAGGACGAACACATGAGCTTCATCTCGGGCATGGGCGCGCAGGCGCTGCGCAACGTCACGCTGGAGCCCTGGCGCGGCAACACGATGTCAGCCGACAAGTCGACGCGCAACGGCGAGAAGGTGACCGATGGATTCATGATCGGCATCGGCGCGACGATCGGCATCACGGCCACGGCACGAGCCCTCATGGGCGGTGGAGCGATGGCGCGCATCGGCGCCGGGCTCATCGGCGGAGCGAGCCTGCTCATGGCCGCGACCGGCGTGAAGAACCTCTACGCGAAGCTGCCGGGGCATCCGACGCCCACGCCGACACCGACGCCGAGCCCGGGGCCGTCACCGACGCCCGAGCCGACACCGACACCGGAGCCGACACCCGACCCCACCCCGACTCCCGACCCCACGGAGCCGGCGCCGCCGACCGAGCCGATTCCGAATCCCCCGTACCCGCCGGGCGGCGAGCCGTCGGAGCCGCCGACCAAGCCGGCACCTGCGCCCGGCACGCCGCCGGTCGTGCAGACACCGCAGCAGGCGCCGGCGCAGCAGCACGTCGTGCAGCCGGGCGAGAACCTGTCGTTCATCGCCAACTGCTTCGACGTCGACTGGCGCGACCTCTACAGCGCCAACCGCGACGTGATCGGGTCGAATCCCGACGAGCTCAACGCCGGCATGACGCTGGTGATCCCGGGCTCCGACTTCAAGGGCGGCGCGTTCGACTACACGCCCACCCGTACGCCGGGCATCCTGCCCGACGGCCTTGAGTGCGACCCCGCGTCAGCCAAGGCGCTCGCCGAGGCCTGCGCGCCGAACTGACACTGGTCCGCCACGCGCACGGCTTCGTGCGAGCGATGGAGCGATCACGTCATGTAGTGACCGCATCCCTCCATCGCTCGGGTCACCCGTGTCAGGCCTGCGAACCCGCCGTCGCCCCCACGGGCCAGTCGGCGCGCGGCTTGGGCAGCGGGGTCAGGATCGCCTCGATCTGGGCGCGGTGCGGCTCGAACTGTGGTGGCAGGATGATGCGCTCACCCAGCGTCTCGACCGGCCCGTCGACCGTGAAGCCGGGGCCGGCGGTCGCCAGCTCGTAGAGCACGCCACCGGGCTCGCGGTAGTAGAGCGACTCGAAATAGGTGCGGTCGACCGGGCCTGACCCGGGGACGCCCTCGTCGCGCAGGTACTGGGTCCAGTCGTCGTACTGGTCGTCGAGCAGCCCGAACGCCACGTGGTGCACGGTGCCCGCGCTCTGGTTGGCGGGCAGCTGCGGCGCCGGGTCGAACGCAACCCAGCCACCACGCTCCTGGCCACGCAGCTCGTACGCGCCGTCGCTGCGCTTCACCGCTCCCATCAAATTGACGAGCATCGCGATCGACGCGCCCTCGTCGTGCGAGTAGATGCGCACGCCCTCGAAGCCCTGCAGCGCGAACTCGCGCGGAATCTCGGGATGCACGGCCGTGCGCGGCTCGTCGGGAGCGTCGGTCACGACGAACTCGTGGTCGAGCCCCTCGGGGTCGGAGAAGCGGATCGAGTCACCAGCGCGCGCCGCCTCGACGCCCTGCGCCGCGAAGCGCTGCTCCCAGAAATCGATCGCCGCGGTCGAGCCGACGCGCCACACCACGCGGTGCACCATGCCGGCGCCCGCGCGCCCCGGAATCGCCCCCGGGTATTCGAAGAAGGTCATGTCGGCGCCGTAGTGCCCCTCCTCGTCGCCGTAGAAGAGGTGGTAGACCGACGGGTCGTCCTGGTTGACGCTCTTGGCGACGAGGCGCAGGCCGAGCGTGCCCGTGTAGAACGCGAGGTTCTGCTGGGCGTTGCCGGTGATCGCTGAAATGTGGTGGATGCCTTCGAGCGGATGCATGGTGCTCGGCTTCTTTCTCTCGTGTGTCGCGCGGTAGTTGCGCGGTCAACCATCAGTCTAGCGCGTGTTAGTTGCGCGCGCAACTAGTTTGTCGGGGAGCTGCGAACGCACGCTGCGACGGGCATTCTAGGCCCAGCCTTCCCCCATCGCTGGACGCGTTGCCGGTGGATAAGGCAACATCCTCGCGTGCCTGTGCCCCACGCGACCTCCACGCGCGCGAGCTTCGGCGGCCACAAGCGCCTGCCGGGGTCGCTCGGCGTGGGCTTCGCGCCCGAGCGATTCGACGCTCCGACGCGCGCTGCGCTGCTCACCCTGGCGCACGCGACGGGTGCAGCGACGTGGCCGATCGACGGCGACATCGCGAACGCGCGCAACGCGCATCGCACGAACACCGCCGCTGAACTCCAGGCGGCACTGGCCGGCGACTTCGACTGGCTCGAGGGCGACGTGCGCATGCGCGGCGGTGAGGCGGTGCTGGCGCACGGGGCCCCCGACGGCGACGCGCTCCCCCTCGCCGAGTGGCTCGCGATCGGTGCGGCGTCGAAGCGTGGGCTCAAGCTCGACTTCAAGGACGCGCGCGCGCTCGAGCCTGCGCGCCGGCTCGTGCAGCAGGCCGGCATCGCCGAGGAGCGCCTGATCCTCAACGTCGCGATTGCGGGCCCCGGGCGGGCCCACGTCTCCGCTGGGGAGCTGCGCGCACTGCGGACCGCCTTCCCGAAGGCCATCCTCAACCTCGATCCCGGCCCGGCCCCCTACGACGACGCGGCCATCGCGCGCGCCGTGCGGGTGGCGCGCGAGCTGGGCGGGCGCGTGATGTTCCCGATCGAGGCGCAGCACGCGAGCGCCCGCGTGATCCGTGGCCTGCGCAAGGGCGGCCGCGTCGCCATCTGGAACGATCCACGAAAGAGCGACTGCGGCGACATCGGTGCCGCCACGAAGCGCTTCCGCGCGATGGGTGCCAACGGCATGATCGACCTGCGCCGCTTCGCTCCCACGGGCCGCTGACGCGACTCGCTCCCCAGGTGCCGTCAGCTGCAACGCGGCCGCGCCCCTGCTCGACATACCGGTAGGGAATCGGGACGGTTCCCTGATCGGGGACTTCAGTGGGCTTCATCTCGGGATTCGCGACGCAGACGCGGCGCACCGTCGACCTGGCGGTGTGGCGTTCACCCGACGAAGAACGCATCGACGGTCGCGACAGCCTGGGCGCCGCGACGGTCGACGCACTCCTGTTGAGCGGCGGGTCGGCGAGCGCGGGCTTCGGCGTTCGACGCGTACTGTCGGCCGGAACCGGCATGGCGCGCATGGGCGCGGCGCTCCTCGCCGGCGCGGGGGCGCTCGCCGCGATCACGGGGGTGCGCGAGCTCGTGGAGCTCGCGCCGGGCCGCAGCATCCTTCCGGCTCCCTTCGGTTCACCGTCCCGGTTGGATGCGAGCCAACGCGCCGAGTTGGCTGACGCAGCGCGCACCGGCAGTGGCAGCGCGTGGAACCCGGGTTCCGACATCGCTCGCGCGCGCAATGCGCACCGCACCAACACGTTCGATGAACTGCGCAGCGCGCTCGCTGGCCCCTACGACTGGCTCGAAGGCGACATTCGCACCCGGGGCGGCGACGTGGTGATGGCCCACGAGGCCTGGCAGCCGCACCCGCTCACGCTCGAGAATTGGGTCACGGCCGGCGCTGACAGCGGTCGCGGCCTGAAGCTCGACTTCAAGGATGCCGCCGCGATCGAGCCCGCGATGCGGGCGCTCCGCGACGCGAAGGTGCCCGAGGAGCGGATCCTCTTCAACGTGACGCTGGCCGGCGCCCGTAACCACCGCGTCACGGCCGAGCAGCTGCAGCGGCTCCGCGCCGAGTTCCCCCGTGCGACGATCAACCTCGACCCCGGCCTGCCGCCCTACGACGCCTCGTGCATTCGCGCGGCGATCGACGAGGCGCGCGCGATCGGGGGGCCGATCATGTTCCCGCTCGAGAACGGTGCCGTGACCCGGGAGATCATCGAAGCCTTCGCCGCCGTCGGCCGTGTCGCGATCTGGAACAGCACCTTCAACGACAAGGTCGACGACATCACCGCCCGCGCCCGCGAGCTGCGTGACTGGGGAGTCGACGGGATGATCGACCTGCGCTGAGGCGGAGCTGCGGCGTGCCGGGTTTCACCCTGAACGACCGAGATACCTTCAGGGCATGACCGCAGTCTTCCTCGACGTCGACGGCACGATCGTCGACTCCAACGTGCACCACGTCATCGCATGGCAGCGCGCGTTCCGCGATGTCGACCGTGACGTCGCCAGCACGACGCTGCTCCCGCTCATGGGCATGGGCGGCGACCACCTCGTAGCCGAGATCTTCGACGACGATGCGGAAACGAGCTTCGGCGATGAGGTGCGTGACGCGCACGATCGCTACTTCGAGCAGATGATGGCGTGGATCAGGCCGCTTCCCGGAGCCCGCGAGCTCGTCGAGGCCCTCCTCCGGCGCGACGTGCAGGTCGTGCTCGCCACCTCCTCGGGCATCGATCACGTCAGGGAGCACGCCGAGCTCGTCGGCCTCGACCTCGATCGCCTGACCTTCGTGACGGCCGAGGATCTCGAGCACACGAAGCCCTCGCCTGACGTCTACCTCACGGCGCTCGAGAAGACGGGCCTCGACCGAGCTGAGGCGATCGTCATCGGCGACGCCATCTGGGACGTGCGCGCCGGCACGGCCGCCGGCATCGCGTCGATCGCCATCCCGTCAGCTGGAGGGCAGTCATCCAAGCTGACCGAGGTCGGTGCGGTCGCGGTCTACGCAGACGCCTTCGAGCTGCGCGACGACCTCGATGCAGCGCTCGCACTTGCGGGCACCGGGCGAGCGCAGTCCCACGCCTGACGGCGAAGTGGGCCACCGGGGCGACGGGAAGGGCCGCGCTCGTCAGGTCGCCGAACGATCATGGCGCAGACCGCCGAGAACAGCACACAGCCCTCCTCGCAAAGGTCCCCAGCCATGAACCTCTCCTCCGTGCCGACGCCAGACCTCCGGACGCGCCTGCAGACCCAGATTGACGACGCCACCACCCGCGCCGACGCCGTCGACCAGATCGGCGAGCGCGTGATGTCCGGCGATGCCGGCGCCGTGAAGTCGCTCGCCGGCCGGCTGCGTGCGCTGTCGGACTCGCTGTCGCAGTCGAGTGACCTGGCGGCGACCGCAGGGGCGCGTGCAGGCGCATCGTTCCTGTCATCGCTCGGCTCGCAGGCACGGGAGGTGGCGATCTTCGCCCAGCTCCCGAAGGAGGCGAAGCACATGCCGCTCGAGCAGCAGGCACAGCTCGCGGGTGGCCTGCTGTCATTGACGCACGCGGTCACCGAGCTCAAGAACATCTCGATCGATGACCTGATCAAGGGTCGCACGAGCAGCGGCCCACCCGAGGACCCGTCACCGGCCCCCGACGCCGACTACCCCCAGCCCCCAGAGGGCGGAGGCGAACCGGCACCCGCACCCGACGGTGACTACCCCGCGCCTCCGCCCGAGGGTGGCGAGCCGCCGACCGACTTCCCGGCACCGTCCGATGGCGGATACGAGCCCGCACCAGGCGGTGGCGGCGAGTCTCCCCAGGCGCCACCGGCTGCGTGACCCGCGCCGACCCGCGCGTCCCGTGACAGGCTGCTGACGTGTTCGTCTTCACCAGCATGCTCATCGCGGCGACGTGGTTCCTGTCGCGACTTCTCTGGGACCACCTGCTGCGTCCGTCGTGGCGGCACGACCCTGCGCGCGCACGTCGGCGCTTCGTGGCCATCACGGTCAGCGGCGTGCTGGTGGCCGCGGCCGGATTCGGCTGCATCATCAGCACGTTCTACGGCTGGCTTCCGGGGGTCATCGCGGGCGCCTGCCTGATACCGATCTACCTGTTCATGGCGTTCGTGCTGCGCATGCTGCTCAAGGACTTCGACGTCGACGTCGACCGACAGTGACCGTCACCAGTCGCCGCGCTGCGGAGCCAGCTCCGGGATGACGAGCTGCTCCCAGGGCGTGCGCGGCTTCGCCTTCGCGACCTCAGTCTCCGACCCCTCGAACGAGGCGATGCGCACGCCGAGTAGGCGCACGGGTCGCGGCGGCGCGTACTCGCGCAGGAGCTGGCTCGCGAGTTCGGTGATGACGAGCGGGTCGCCCGTGTAGTCGTCGATGGTCCTGGCCCGCGTGATGTTGGTCCAGTCGTCGAGCCGCACCTTGATGCCGATCGTGCGGCCCCTCAGGCCCTTCTTGCCGAGGCGCTCACAGAGTTCTGCCGTCAGCTCCCCCAGCTTCCAGGTCAGCTCGTCGATGTCAGTGACATCTTCCTCGAACGTGGTTTCCTCAGACACCGACTTGGTCTCGCGCTGCGACTCGACGATGCCCGCGTGCTCGAACCTCGCGCGCGCCTTGAGCTCTCCGACGCGCCGCTCGTTGAACAGCGCCTCGAGCACGCCCGGCGCCGCGTCGCGGATCCCCGCCACCGTCGTGACGCCGAGGCCGTCGAGCTGCTCGACCGTCTTCGGGCCGATGCCGGGAATCAGCCGCGGCGACGCACCCGCGAACAGCTCCATGCACTGCTCGCGCGAGGCGACGTTGAACGCCGCTGGCTTGCGGAAGTCAGACAGCACCTTCGCGCACAGCTTGTTCGGCCCGATGCCCACCGAGTACTGCAGGCCCGTCGCCGCGCGGATCTCCTCCACCATCGCCCGCACGTGCGCGATCGGGCGCTCGATGCTCGTCACGTCGAGGTAGGCCTCGTCGAGCGACAGAGGTTCGATGACGTCGCTGTAGGTGCGCATGATGTCCAGCGCGCGGCGCGAGTAGGCGCGATACAGCTCGAAGTCGGGAGTCAGGAAGACCCCGTGCGGGCACAGCTGCCGCGCCCGCGCCGCCGGCTGCGCCGACCCGATGCCGAACCTGCGGGCCTCGTAGTTGGCGGTGGTGACGATCGATCGCGCGCCGCGACCCGCAACGATCACCGGCTTGCCGGCGAGCGACGGGTCCTCGAGCAGGTGCACCGAGGCGTAGAACGCGTCGGCGTCGACGTGGGCGATCACGCGACGCGGTGTCGCGATGGCTTCGCCCGGGGTGTCGAGGTCTGCGGCCACCCCCGCATCATTCCAGAGGGGGTGCGGGTAGCAGGCGCGCGAGCGTGGCTACTGGGCCGTGTCGGCTGCTGCCGTGGTGGAGCTGACGTCGACCTGAGACGCCGCGCCATCAGCTGCGATCGCGTAGGTGGCGCCGGTGATGGCGTCCTGTGCGAGGTAGTTGCCTGCCCCATCGGTGCCGACCTGCAGTCCGGCGTCGACGGCCGCCTGCAGCGTCTCCTGCTGCGCGGCGGGGAGCTGCGACAGCGTCGGGTCAGAGGCGACCTCGGCGCCGGTCGCGGCCGTGGTCGCCGACGCCGCGTCACTCGTCATGGCGGCGTTCGAGGTGTCGGCAGCAGCAAGCGCCGCGTCGATGTCGATGCCGGTGATCCCAGCTTGGGCGTCGCTCACGCTCGAGTCCGTGCCGGTCGACGCGAGCTGCGCGGTGCCGGTCAGCGCCTGCAGCTGCGCAACGAGCGCCGACACCTGCTCGCTCAGTGCGGCCACGGTCTGCTGGAGCTCGGCGTTCGAGGGTGCCGTGGTGCCCGTTGCCGGATCGACCTCGCCGCCGGCTGTCGCGTCCTGCGCTGACTGCACAGCCTGTGCGTAGTCGCGTTCGGGACGACCCGGACCGTTCGGTCCGTGTGCGTGACCGCCGCCCTCGAAGCGGTCCTGGCGGCGTTCGGCGCCTGCGGCGTCTAACGCTGAGAACTCGTCCTGCGAGAGCGCGCCGTCGCCGTCGGTGTCGATGCGTTGGAACCTGGTCGCGGCTGCGATGGTGGGCGTCAGCGCGCTCGTCGTTGCGGTGATGGAGCTCATTGGGTGTCCCCCGTGTTTCGTGGCTGGAGGCTGGACGTCATCCCCGACGACCAGCACCGGTCTGTCGAGACCGGCGGTGCGCTGGAGTCGCAACCTAGGGGGACCTCACAGGTTGGATGGGTAGGCTGCGCGCATGAACGACGAAGCCGGTACCTCGATCGACGACATCTCCACCCCGCTCCTCGACGCCGTGCTGGTCGCACGCATGGCGGCCGCCAAGGACGAGCATGGCATCGTGCACGACAAGGAGCTCGCAGCCGAGTACCTGGTCGCGATGCAGGCGCATCAGGAGGAACTCGCGCGCCACCGCGGCGAGGAGCCCGCAGCCCCGGTGCCTGAGGGCGAGCGGATCTTCCCGGACGCCGGCTGAGCTACAGCGGAGCCCGGAAGTCGCTCAGGTGGAGACAGCCCTCGGCGTCGACCGTGTGCGCACCGCCGAACATGCTGGCCGGCTCGTGTCCGACCGCCCGCCAACATCCGCGCGCGTCGACATCGACATGCACGTCGACCGTCCATCTCCACATGCCGTAGTCGTAGTCGCCGCCCCCGACCGTGCACGTGAAGGTCGCGTGCGTCTCGCGTCGGCACACGTCGCGTGTCAGCAGCACGCTGCCCTGCACCGAGAGCGACACGGAGTTGCTGACCGCCTCGACCGGGGTGCCGAAGTATACGGCCGGTCGCCAGACGAGCAGGCACGCGGCGATTCCCAGCGCGACGCCGAACGTCACGATCACGGCGGCGATGACATGCCGGCGCGTGAAGCGCGATGTTCCTTCGACGGTATCGTCCGGGTCCATCTGCTGACTGTAGCGCAGCATCACCGCGCCAGACGCAGCTTCAGTCGAGCCTGACCGCGCCGTACCAGCCCGGCATCTTGTCGAGGTCGGTGATCTTCACGCGATCACCGGCGTGCGGCGCATGCACGAACTGGTTGTCGCCCACGTAGAGGCCCATGTGGTCGAGGCCGTTGAAGAAGACCAGGTCTCCCTGCCGCAGCTCCGAACGCTCGACGTGGTGGCCGAGGTTCCACATGGTGAAGGTCGTTCGGGGGAGCTGAGCGCCCAGCACCCCGTAGACGAACTGCACGAGCCCGCTGCAGTCGAATCCGTCCGTGGGTGAGCCGCCCGCCCAGACGTACGGCGTACCGACGTAGGTCGTGGCGAGCCACGCGGCGTCGACGGCGACCGACGACGCGGTGTGCGGCGTTGCGGTGCCCGTGTCGATGCCGTGGCTCGGCGCCTGGGCGGCGAGGTCGTTGAGTGGTGCCTTCGACGTCGCGGCAGGGGCCGACTTCCGGTTCTCGAGCGCGTGTTGGCGCAGGCGCTCGGCAGCCTGGTCCTGCAGTGTCGCAGCCGTCGGCCCTCCGCTGCTCGCGACGGACTCGATCGACGGCAGTTCTGGCAGGGGAGCGGCTGTCGCGGTCGCGTCGACGACGGGTAGGCCTGCTCGCGTTGCGGCGGGTGCGGCCGCGTGCGCAGCTCCCCCACCTTGATGGGTGCGGTGGTGTACCAGCCAGATGGCACCAACCCCTAGCACCACGAGCGCTGCGAACAGCGGGAGCCAAGCGCGAACATCCGCGACATGGCCGCGCCAGCCGCCGGGTTCGACCGCGTGTCCGTCCCAGGCCGGGTCAGCCGGGTCGTGAACATGATCGAAGGGTGAACTCGCGCGCATGCGTGGAGTATCGGTCACGCGGGCGGTTGCTTCAGCGAGCAGAGCACGTGGGGCGAGGTGCAGGGCGACGAATCTGCAACGCTGTCGCCCCCAGCGGATCAGTACGAGTAGATGGACGACACGACCTCCCCCACCGCGATCGATGCGCCGCCCGTGCCCGGCTCCGCGCCGCGCGACCACGACGCGTGGCTGCGCGGGTTGATCGACGGCCATGCGGATGCGCTGAGACGGTTCGCGGCGTCGCAGGTGGGGCCCGACGTCGCCGATGACGTGCTGTCGGCGGTGTTCACCGACGCGTGGCGGATGCGGTCGGCTTATCGTGCCGAGCTCGGCACGCTGCGAGCGTGGCTGGTCGGCCTCGCCTTCAACCGATGTCGCGTGGAGCGACGAGCGCTTCGACGATGGACGCGGCGCGCTCGATCGGGCGACATCGACCTCTCTGGAGACCCCGTCGACGACGCGGAGGCGCGCATCGACGCGGCGCGTGATCGAGCGCAGTTGCTCGCGGCGATCGCACAGCTTCCGATCAGGCAACGCGAGGCGCTCCTGCTCGTCGCAGTAGCGGAGCTCGATCCGATCGAGGTTGCCGATGTGCTCGGCGTGCCGGCCGCCACCGTTCGCAGCAACCTGCACCGCGCGCGCCGTGCGCTCGCGCCCCAACTCGAGGAACGACGATGATGCAACCCGAGCTCGATCGCCAGGTGCAGGACGCCTACGACTGCGCCGCGCAGCACGTGGCGCACCACGGTGAGTTCCGCGAACGACTGTTGGCCGAGCATGCGGAGCGCAT